>NZ_CP116902.1:2632500-2927500 GCF_028471905.1 Aneurinibacillus uraniidurans
TTCCATCAGTCTTAGAGAGTTCATCCATATTAACGTCTATTTTTGTAATTTTATATAGATAAATAGTGTGGGGAGTTAACTTTTTTTTATATACTACAAATCCTTTAAAGTCATTATAAACCAATTTTTCGCCACGCTTATAACTTAAACTCTTCATCTCTCTTCCAAAAGAAAGTATTAAATTTTCTTTTGGAAAATCGGTCTGTGGACATGAAATCGAATATTTATTTAATACACTAATGTTGTTTTCATCGACTTTTATCCAGTAACCTTCGTAAGTCTCATTACTTTGCAAACGTAAAATCTCATGTAAATTAATTTCTATCGGAGTGTAATAGTAAGTGTAAACCTTATGAAGGATTAACACACTCAAAATACCCAAGATAACTAATAACGACTTATACATAGTTATCACTTCCGTTTACAGTTTTAATCATCATCCACTATGCTCAATAGCATATCTCAAATCGCTTTATAATTATCCTTATAAATTCACTATCAAACAATCCAACATAAAGCCATCAATTTCGGAATAAAGCTTAAAAAACTCATCTGTTTCAGTATTTATATCTGTATCTTTTCGCAATTGATCAAAGTAGCTCGACTTCAGCAAGGGTTGATAATTAATATATAACAAATCAACTACTACATCTTTAGGAATTTTAGATAGATCAATAGTAGCTTCCTTCATTTTTATAAACTGATTAGATAATTCTTTAAAGCTATCGTCATTTTATCTGCTTCCTTCTTCAATGATCTGCATAAGCTTATTTACTTCTTGACATAAAGCCGTACTTATTTCAGATAATTGTATGTCCTCTTCATCCGTTCCTCCCCTATTTCTTCTTTCTTCACCGCTATCTAAGTTACTTACTAAAAGATTTCTTAATTTCAAAAATTCATCTGCAAGAAAAGATAGTTCCCAAAAATAATCAAATTCTACTGTTATATAACGAATATGTTCATATAAAGTACGTACAACTGGAAAACTAATAACCTTTTCTGTAGAAATCAGCCTAAAATACTCCTCTACAAAAAAGTAAAACGCTTTGTTCCAACCTTTGTTGATTGTTTTTTCCATTCTCATTTCTACCAAGACTTTAGCACTTAGCCACCCTATAACTTTCTCTATTCTTTTTATTTTATTCTCTTGCAAATTCATCCCATACTTTCATAATATACTTGAATATTTCGTTTATTTTTCCCGAAATAAGGGTTGCATCCCTTCAATATGGCTCGTATAAACATATATCAAAGTATACATGTCCCGTTCGTACTCTTATTTCTCTCCTATGGCTACTAATTTACTAGTTTTACTTTTAAAGTCACCCAGCAAAACATAGATCATCTTATCTCCTAATGCCGGCCAAGTCATTTCACCTTTAATGCTAATCAACCATTTCTTTGTTCCATCCTCATGAATGGCAAACACTTTTGATACAGGCCTACGCACATTGTTATAGGTACCAACATAAATAACCCCATCTGCTCCAATTAAAGAAGGACCAACCTGAAATCCTTCCACCTTTGTACTCCATTTCAAGGAATTATCCAAACCAATTGCCATTAACTCGAAATATGTTCCTCCAACATAGATTGTTCCGTTTTTCCCTAAAGAGGGTGGTGTAACGATATCTACCTCATCTGGCGTATGAATCCACCTAATTGTTCCATCTCTATTTACGGCATATAACTTGGAACGATCATCCTGATTATCATATGCACTAAATAAAAGTGTTCCATCATCTGTAATAACTGGTGAAGCATTGTCTGAGCCTCTAGCTATACTTACTTTCCATTTTTCCTTTCCTCTTTCATCGATAGCATACAAATTGTTCCTTGAACCGATATATATTGTATTATCGTTACTCAAAACCGGATTCGACCAATATCCCCTTTCGCCTTTATATATCCATTTTAAAGACCCATCTGGGGATATAGCGAATAATTTAGGGCCATCAGTCGTTACATACACAGTTCCGTCCTTTGCTATTACGGGAGAAAAAGTGGCTAAATCATCGATTTTAAAACTCCACTTTACAATTCCCTCAGAACTTACAGCATATAAATTATGATTTTTCGATTCAAAGTCCCCTATTGTTGCAATATAAATTGTACCATCTTCAGCAATTACGGGGGTTTCTAGACTTTTTCCTAAATTTAGTTTCCACTTGATACTCCCATCTGATTGAACCGCATACAAAAAACCATAAGCTGTCCCAAAATATATGGTATCTTCTCTACCTACAACAGGGGAGGAACAGAAAATTTCGTCATTAAATTCAAGCTCCCATTTTATTCCCGGGTTGTTCGGCCCCATAAAACGTGACTGCCTAGTCCAATTTACTGTAACAGGTTGAACGGCACGAACATCGATTTTCCCATTTTGAAATCCTCCTATCCCTTCATTTTGATTAAAAAGAAAGTTGTTCACTTTCTCCTCACACATAATCAGCCCCCCTTTTTACAAAATATAGATGCCTCTTTTTATATTAAATACAACATAGTTTACAAAAATCCCCCTACACCAATGCTAATCAGCAGTGAGGAGGGGGATAAATAAATTTTCCTATTCATAATGGGCTTTCATACTCTTTATATCAATCACAAGCCCAAGTTCACGCATAAAATCGAATCCTATGATTCCATCTAGCTTCAGTCCATAATCCATGGCCCCAATTTCAATTTCGAAATTCCTAAGCTTCGCATCACCTATTCGGATTGCGTCTATCGTTTTGGAATACACAAATTCTGCACCGCCTATCCCATAAATCGTATGCGTCATGTCATTCGGCTCAGGCTTCACGCCGATTTCGATAAGCTTATCCACCTTAAATATTGTTCCTGCCGAACCCGTATCCAGCAGAACATTTTCACACTTTATTGTTTGACCATGGAACGTCACAGTCGCTTCAACAAACGGCAGGTCGTATTTTATTGTAATGGAGATCATATTCTGCGCAACCCTGTCCTTTTCTTCTCCCTAATATCAAGGTCCTCACGGGACGTATGGGAGAAATAATACTCTCGCTCTGGATTCTCCTTATGAAGAGCTGTATAGCGCTGTAGCGCATCCATTGAGTCCTTATAGCGGTCAATCACAGCCAGATCATCTACAATCCGTTTATTATCCTCGGAACGGGCTTTCAAAGCTTCAAACACAATCCCACTCGTCCTGATAGGCCTTATAGCTTGGTTCTTAGCGGTATAGTCATGCCCATAGAGACTCTATGTCAAGTTGCAATTCTCTCGAATGGAATCTTATTATGTTGCTCACCCTAGTTGTCGTTGTACGACTGAAATTATTGTATAAAATATGAATTTATAGAGAAATGAGAGATAACGAAGGTCATGATTTTGAAAACCAGAACGGTAAGAACTGAGCATATTGAGGATGAAATGAAAAGATTGCAAACGAGGAATAGGTTATATATTTCAAGACATGTGATGATGTACGTACAGAAAAATCATAGAAATATTGTACTGGCATAATTATGGTTATGTTTGTTAGTAGCGGAGAAAACAATTCATTCGGCACTGGGTAGCCCCCACCACTTATTTAATCAATTTCTCTGTTGGCAGTTCTGGTCTAGGAATACTATCTAGTAATAATATCGCTCGCTCTTTTAATAACTGGATGTTTCTCGGTAGTTTTTCTGGTAGTAGACTCTCAATATCCTCCAGTTCACAACCTAGTTTGATAATTTCAATAATCTCAGATGAAATATCGAGTTTTTCTAATCGTTCAACTGAATAGGGGTTGAAGAGATAACCCTCAGCTTCCTCGATACTTATTGAGCCTTTCTCTAACCCTGTAAGTAGTCCAATAATTATTATACTCGTAATACGTTCAACTTCGGTTTTCTCACTTATCCCTAATTGCAATTGCATTTTTTACCTCCATACGATTTTTAATTGTTACTCCAACCAGACTTAACCTTCACATTGAAGACTTTACCACTTGAACTTTCAAAGTAGTGGATTGAAATCTTTTTCCCCTTTGCATCATATCCGTCTTTGTATACTTTCTTCCACTGCCCCGCTTCTACTTTTCTAAGTTCGTCCAATACATCCATATTATTGATATTAACTTTTCTTGTTCCGTTTTGTACCCCTTTAAAACCTTCTGGGTAATTCGGTGATTTCTTAATTGAATCATAGATTTGTTTAAGTTCACCCGTCCCCTGAGTATCTTCAAACGCTCCCTCTGAATATACCCAAGAACAAAAAAGCCGCCTTACACCTCGTAGTTAAACGACTTGCAAGACGGCTCCTAAAAATTACAGCCTATTCTCAAAACCTATGATTTCATCGCTACATATCTAAAACTTATTGTGTCTCATCCTTACGATAAAACAAATACGCCTCCTCGGCCATCTCGTCTCCTTCAACTGGAAACTCCGGTGCCGGTGGCAGCTCATCAAGACTTCTCAACCCAAAATATTCGAGGAACTCTTTTGTCGTCCCATACAAAATCGGCCGCCCGATCGTATCCGCACGCCCAACTTCGCGGATTAAACTCTTACTTGTCAGCCTGGCAATCGCCCGCTCACACTTCACCCCGCGAATCTCTTCAAGCTCCACCCGCGTAATCGGCTGCTTATACGCCACAATCGCCAGCGTCTCCAACGCTGCCTGTGACAGGCTCGCATGCGAAGGGCTCTGCACCATTTTCTCAAAATATGGCGCGTATTCCGGGCGAGTCGTAAACTGGTACGCCTGCGCAACCTCAACAATCTGTAAGCCGCGCTGCTGTTCCTGATAGTCCTGCTTCAGCTCGTCCATCAACGCTGTCACTTCATGCAGTTCGAGATCGAGAATCGCCGCAAGCTGCTTCGCCTCCATCCCCTCATCACCCGCAACAAACAAAAGCCCTTCTACAATCGCTTTTAGCTGTTCCACATCTATCATGCCGTATCCTCCTACATCGCCGACACCATAATCTCTTCGAACAATCCGCTCTGCTCACATACAATATCATGTGTCTTCATCAGCTCGAGAATTGCAAGAAAAGTCGTCACAATCTCGACTTTGGACGTATCACTTGCAAGCAGCTCCGAGAATGGGAGGGGCTTTGCGATACGGTGCAGCTTCGTGCGAATCTCATCCATTCGGTCCCCAATCGAGATCTCGTCTCGCTGCACCTTCACACTGCTCTCCTGTCCCCCACGTTCCACCCGCTTAAGCGCCTTTTGCAGCGCATCTACCAGGTCATAAATCGTCACATTCGAGATGGCACGATCTTCTTCTGGAATGAAGTGAGACAAATCTTCTGCCGGACGGGTAAAGACTTGCGTTTGTTCACGCTCCCGCTCACGAAATATTTCTGCGAGCTGCTTGTACTTTTTATATTCGAGGAGCCGCTGCACAAGCTCTTCGCGCGGGTCCTCTTCTTCGTATTCATCCATCTGCCAGTCGTCAAACAGAGGTTCCTCCCGGCGCGGCAGCAACAACTTGCTTTTAATCGCCAGAAGCGTAGCTGCCATCACCAGGAACTCGCTTGCGACATCAATCTGTAACTCCTGCATGACATACAGGTGATTCATATATTGATCTGTTAGCTCAACCATTGGAATGTCGTAAATATCGACTTCTGCCCGATCAATTAGATGAAGCAGCAGATCAAGTGGTCCTTCAAACGTATCTAATTTAATATCAACTGCCACAATTAGCGCCTCCTTCCATTAGCCAAGAAGGGACAACATCGCCCCCATCACCCATTTGTATGGCTGATAGATCAAGAACCCGAGTCCCGGCAGGAAAACGAGCAGCAGAAGCGCAAATGTTCCGTATGGTTCAATTTTATCAAAAAACCGATCAAAACGATGCGGTAGTAAATAGCGTAAAATTTTCGAGCCATCAAGCGGCGCAATCGGCAGCATGTTGAACACAAACAGCGCTACATTAATCATAAAACTCCACTTTACTGTTTCTCCTACAAGTCGAGTCGCCCAATCCGGCCACGCAGCCGTTATATTCGTAGTGGCAAGCACCCACATCGCCCCCATGAACAGAAACGCCAACAACAAATTCATTAAAGGTCCCGCAAGCGATACCCAGACGACACCAAGTCGACGATTTCCTCGGAAATGAAACGCATTAAACGGTACCGGACGCGCCCAGCCGAACGGCCCGAACAAAATAAGAAGCATTCCGAATGGATCAACATGGCTGATCGGATTCAGCGTCAATCGCCCTTCGTTTTTGGCGGTCGGATCGCCAAGCTTATACGCGACAAATGCGTGGGCCCATTCGTGCACGGTAAACGCGATCACAAACGCAATAATGCGGAACAAAAGCGTATTCAAATCAAAATTGAACAACCCATTTTCCCCCGTTCCTAGTAAACTGCAATTCATTCTATCATACGCCCGCATACCCGACAATTGTTCTGTAAAAATGAAATCCCCACTTTCGCTATATGCGACAGCAGGGATTTCACTTCAATCATCAAAAACAATATTCATTATCCAAACGCACGCGTCAGATTCGCCATCTCAATTGCCGCTGCCGCTGCTTCCCAGCCTTTATTACCTGCTTTCGTTCCCGCACGCTCAATTGCCTGTTCAATCGTATCCGTCGTCAGTACACCAAAAATCGTTGGAATGCCTGTGTTCATGCCGACTGCCGCAACTCCTTTTGCCGCCTCACTGCACACGTAGTCAAAATGCGGCGTCGCACCGCGAATGACTGTGCCAAGTGCGATTACCGCATCATACTTGCCAGACTCGGCCATTTTTTTCACGATAATCGGAAGCTCGAATGCACCTGGCACCCACGCAACGTCTACCGCATCTTCTGCTACATCGTGACGTTTCAGTGCATCCAATGCCCCACCGAGCAGCTTGCTCGTAATAAATTCATTAAAACGACCGACTACGATCCCTACTTTTAATCCAGTTCCAACGAGATTTCCTTCATATACGTTTGCCATCATCTATTCCCCCAGTTCATTTATAAGTGAAGCAAGTGACCAAGCTTCTGCTGTTTTGTACGCAAGTACCGTTCATTCGCTTCGCCTGCTGGCATCTGAATCGGTACCCGCTCGACTACCTCAAGTCCGTAGCCTTCAACCCCTTTAATTTTGCGCGGATTATTCGTCAGAAGCCGAATCTGCCGAATACCTAAGTCCGCTAAAATTTGTGCACCAATTCCATAGTCGCGCAAGTCCGCCGGGAATCCGAGCTTCTCATTTGCTTCGACCGTATCATATCCTTTATCCTGCAGCTGATACGCGCGCAGCTTGTTAATGAGTCCAATCCCGCGTCCCTCCTGCCGCATATATAGCAGAACACCGCTGCCTTCCGCTTCAATCTGCGCGAGTGCCGTATGGAGCTGCGGGCCGCAATCACAGCGCAGTGATCCGAATACATCACCCGTCAAGCATTCCGAATGGACACGCACAAGTGTCGGCGTATCTTCACAAATCTCGCCTTTCACAAGCGCAAGATGCTCCTTGCCATCCACTTCATTCGTATACGCAACCACACGGAATGTTCCATATTCAGATGGAAGCGTCACGTCTACCTCTCGCTGAACAAGCGTGTCATGCTTCATCCGATAGCGAATCAATTCCGCAATGGTGATCATTTTCAAATCAAGTTCAGCGGCTAATACCGCCAGATCAGGCACACGTGCCATTGTGCCGTCCTCATTCATGATTTCGCAAATCACCCCTGCCGGATACGCCCCGCACAAGCGAGCCAGATCAACCGCCGCTTCTGTATGTCCAGATCGACGCAATACGCCGCCTTTACGAGCCACCAGCGGGAAAATATGACCAGGTCGGCGAAAATCTTCCGCTTTCGTTCCCTTTTGCAGCAATGCCTGAACGGTATGTGCCCGCTCAAACGCCGAGATACCTGTTGTTGTCGTCATTTCATCTACCGATACAGTAAAGGCTGTACCATGACGATCTGTATTCTGTCCGACCATCGGGGCAAGCTCTAACTCTGCCGCTCGCTCTTCTGTAATCGGCACGCATACAAGCCCGCGCCCGTGCGTTACCATAAAATTAATCATGGCCGCATTTGTCTGCTCGGCAAGTGCGATAAAATCTCCTTCATTCTCCCGGTCTTCATCGTCGACAACAATAACCGGCTTGCCCTGTTTCAAATCGCTAAGCGCCTCTTCAATTGTATGAAACATCCGCTGTTCCTCCTCTATAGAAATCCATGCTCCGACAAGAAAGATTCCGTCAGCGTGCTCTTCTTCTGCTTCTCTTCCCGGAAGGTCAAAAATCGCTCGATGTATTTGCCAATCATATCGCACTCCAGATTAACTGCACTTCCGGCCTGCTTATGCATCAGTACCGTTTGCGCAAGCGTATGCGGAATAACAGATACGGTAAACGTATCGTCCTTTACCGCCACAACCGTCAGGCTGATGCCATCAATGGCAACGGAGCCTTTCGGGATGATGTAGCGCAAAACCGCACTCGGTGCCTGAATCTCAAACAAAACGGCATTGCCATACGGCTTGCGGGATGCAATCGTGCCCGTTCCGTCTACATGCCCGGATACAAAATGTCCACCAAACCGCTCACCTGCCGCAAGCGCCCGCTCCAGATTTACTGGATCACCCGGCGAAAGTTGACCAAGTCCGGTACGCGCAAGCGTCTCTGGCATGACGTCAGCGGTGAATGTCTCCTGTGTATAGGATGTCACGGTCAGACATACACCGTTAACTGCAATGCTGTCACCTATTTTTACTCCCTTAAGTACGGTCTGCGCTCGAATCGCAAGCACCGCCGCTTCTGGTGCACGCCGAATACTCGCAAGCGCTCCAACTTCTTCAATTAATCCTGTAAACATGGCCGCTCCTTCCACACCGGATACCCGGAGATTTTCAGATCAACTCCGACCGTCTCCATCTTGAGATCTGCCAGATCAATTGCATCTGCCATCTGCTCCACTCCGATTCCGCCAAACGGTGTTGGGGCGAGATGGCCCGCCACAAGCTTCGGGGCTACATACGTGATCAGCTTGTCTACCGCACCTGCTGCCAGAAACGAAGCATTCACCTCGCTGCCGCCCTCGACTAGAAGCGAGGTAATTCCTTCTTCCCCAAGTATCCCAAGCATGGTTTCAATATGAACTCGCTGCGTCATCTTGGTCGAAAAAACGCGCACCCCCATCGATTCAAGCACCGTCCGCTTCGCCTGATCGGCACGGTCGGTCGTAAACACCCATACCGGCGCTTCCCCGTCTGTCAGCATCCGTGCCGTCTCCGGGATGCGAAGTGCTGTATCCAGTACAATTCGCACCGGATTCTGGCCTTTTTCCTCCGGCAGTCGAGTCGTCAACTGTGGATCATCCGCAATCACCGTGCCTACCCCGACAAGAATCGCATCATGCTCATGCCGCATCCGGTGTACATCCAGCCGCGCTGCCTCACCCGTAATCCAGCGACTGCTTCCGGTCTGTGTCGCTACTTTTCCATCGAGTGTCATCGCCGTCTTAATCGTCACAAACGGTCTTTTTTTCGTAATATACGTGAAAAACACTTCATTCAACTTCTTCGCCTCTTCCTCACACACACCGCAGGTTACGGAAATACCTGCTTCCCGCAGACGAGCCACTCCTCGACCTGCCACAAGTGGGTTCGGATCAGACGATGCAATCACGACAGATGCAACACCGCTCGCAATCAACGCATTCGCACACGGCGGGGTACGCCCGTGATGGCTGCACGGCTCCAATGTTACATACGCAGTGGCCCCACGTGCCCGTTCTCCTGCCATACGGAGCGCTTGCACTTCCGCGTGCGCTTCTCCTGCCCGCAAATGTGCGCCCATCCCGACAATTTCTCCATCACGGACAAGCACACAGCCGACAAGCGGGTTTGGACTTGTCTGTCCACGCGCCGCTTCCGCAAGCGTAAGCGCCAGCTTCATATACGTATCATGCCCCATCTGTCCCTCACCTCTTCTGTCAACATAAAAAAGCCCTGAAGCGAATCACCGCTTTCAGGGCATATTATCAGAAAAAAGATATATCGATATTCAGGTAGCACAAATACACATGCTATCTCTTGCTCGTCCCCACGCCAAATAAACCTGTGCGCATGACATCAACAAAAAACAGCTGGTACTGTGCCCAATACCAGATCGATCCTTCTCCCATCCAGACTATACTGTCGGTCCCGGAATCACACCGGGTCAGCATTGGTTCAGACGAACCGCAGCTCACGGACTGAAGGGACAGATGCCCCTATCACCGCCGGTCGGGAATTTCACCCCGCCCCGAAGGATATTACGTATGAAAATGTACGTTCAGTATAAAGCAAGAGATTGCGTCTGTCTACATTAAAAGTTAGAAAAGAATAATAACTTGTAAGAAAAAACAAAGACTGTATTAGTTTTTATACGATAAAAACTAATACAGCCCTCTATAACATTACTCTTCGATTACTTTAACTTCTTTCATTGCGTCGCCTTGCTTGATCGCATCTACATAATCCATGCCTTCAACAATTTTACCGAATACAGTGTGAATGCCGTCAAGGTGTGGGAACGCATCATATGTGATGTAGAACTGACTTCCGCCTGTATCTTTACCAGCATGTGCCATAGCCAGAACGCCACGCTCATGCTTGTGCGGGTTGCCTGCTGTTTCACATTTGATTGTGTAGCCAGGGCCGCCTGTCCCTGTTCCTTGCGGGCATCCGCCCTGTGCTACGAAGCCCGGGATAACACGGTGGAATGTCAGACCGTTGTAGAAGCCTTCGTTTGCAAGTTTTTCAAAGTTAGCTACTGTACCCGGTGCTTCTCCATCGTGCAGAAGGATTTTTACCTGGCCGCCTTTTTCAAGATCAATAACAGCGTATTTACTCATATGTAAGTACCCCTTTCAGTCAATCAAGTATGTATATGTTATACTCCTCGATTATACGCTATACACAGCGAAAAAGAAAACGTCTGCTAGTCCTCTCCGACGAAAAACAAATGCGCCGGGCAGCGGCAATCAGAAGAACCGAATCTTCGCACCGGAATTTCTCCCTTTGCTTCTTCCATGAGCCGGGCAAACAGTTCGCATTCACCTTCCGCACCAGAATACGTCTGCACGTCGACAACGTCCATATACGGACGCACATAATCAAAATGCCAGCGCATCGTTTTCTCCATTCGCATATGCCGCTCTACCCTGGCTCGAATATTTCGTTTCGCACTTCCAACATATACGTACAATCCACGCACGAACAGAAATGTCCCGAGCTTTCCAACCGTAATCTCTGTATCACTTGGCAAATACGCCTTAACATGATACAGCGTATGCTGTTCATCGATTCTCACATTCATTTTCCTTACCATCCCTTGCCTAATATCATGAAAATATTACATAAAATTAACTGTAAATACATATGAAAATCCCTACTTAATCATTAAGATAGTAACTGTTATCATGAGCCCAATTTGCCTATGTGTTACTGTTATTATACTAGAGGAGTGTACGTAAGGATGAAAATCAGGACAAAGCTTATTTTGGGAATTAGCATGCTGTTTATTTTCAGCGTGAGTATGGGGATTCTTGCGGTTATAGAGAACGAAAAAACGCAAGTCTCGTATAACAATGTTTTAAAAAACAGAGAAGATGTACGGTATTACTTGAAAAATATCCAATATAGAATTGTAGGGATTTCTAATGATGAAAGGGCGTATTTGCTTACAGGAGACAGCCAGTTCAAAGATGAGACCGAAAAAAAGATAGCGGATATCAAAGAATATCTATCCATTATTAAAGGACGAGAGTTAAGCTCGGATGAACGTGAAGCCATCGGGAATCTGGAGAACGGTATCCATGCCTTTCTAGAAGTAAGTACTGTAGTTAAAAACACGTATGAAAAAGATAAACATAAAGCCCTTCAACTTCATCTTACCGATGAGCGAGATGTGCGAAAGAAAACGATGGATCCGACTATTAACAAAGCGGTGGAATTAATAGACAAGCATACTGCTATGGATTTAGACAAAATAAATAAAAGTAATTTTGTAGCGAATACCATTTTACGGACTCTTGTTCCTGCATCCGTAATTTTTGGTTTGATTGTGATGGTTCTTTTACTACGTTCCATTAAACCTCTCGAATTGTTACAAAATGAATTTAAAACGATCGCCAATGGAGACTTAACGCAACCTCTTGAAATAAAATCAAAAGACGAAATTGGCGAATTATCCAGTTCAGTCAATGTGATGATTGAAAATTTGCGTTCTACCATTTCAACCATTAGCGACTCCTCTCATCAAGTATCAACCGCTGCAGAGGAGCTGCTAGCAAGTTCTGAACACACCCATCGGGCAACCGAACATATTACGGTAACAATTGAGGAATTAGCATTAGGTACGGATAAACAGGTACAAAGTGTGGAAGAAACATCTCAAATCGTCGACGAGATGTCTAGTCGTGTGCAACAAATTTCGATTCGCACCCAAGATGTTTCTACTACCGCCACCCATGCTCTCGAAAAAGCTATGGAAGGAAATCAGGCGATCCAAACGACGGTTGAACAAATGAATTCCATAAGCGAAACGGTCGAAGGTTTTACACAAAAGATCAAGGAATTGGGCGAACGTTCGAATGAAATCGGGGAAATTGTCGAGGTAATCACAAGTATCGCAGCTCAAACAAACCTGCTCGCCTTAAATGCAGCAATTGAAGCAGCACGAGCGGGAGAGCAGGGAAAAGGATTTGCGATAGTCGCGGATGAAGTTCGGAAATTAGCAGAACAATCCGCTCAATCTGCTGAACAGATTGCCAGGTTAATTACAGGCATTCAGGTAGATACAAACGCAGCAGTTATATCTACGGAAAATGTAACAAAAGAAGTGGAAGAAGGAATTCATGTTGTCCATGTAACCGGGGAGTATTTCAAGCAAATCGAAAATAAAATTGACCAGGTTGCCAATCAGATTAAAGAGGTTTCAGATTCAGTTCATCAAATATCGTTCGGTACCGATCAGGTTGTTCATTCCATAAATACGGTTACGGGAGTGGCAGAGGTAGCAGCTTCAAGAACACAAAGTGTGTCTGCCGCTACTGAGGAACAATTTGCCTCGATAGATGGTATTATTTCAGCCGCCACGTCTCTTTCTAAGATGTCGGAAAATTTACAGACGTTGATTGAGCGGTTTAAAGTTTAATAACAAATAGCATAGCGCCGGATTTACCTCCGGCGCTTACACCGCTTCCCCTAGAACCAGACTATTTTTTCTCAGTAAGCGGAACAGTAATAAAGGTCGACTGACGCGATTTTTCATCCGCTTTACTCCCTGAACCTAGCTGGTGAGGAATCAGCGCTTCAATTGTAATCTGCTTCGGAATGTCTTGCATGGCAGCAAATTTTAATGTATCTGTGATCGTGACCATGCCATTACCTTCATCTTTCGGTGCACTTCCCGAGCTCGGCCCTCCTGACATCCGTTTCATGTGTTCATCATAGCCGATGTAGTAGAAATCATTCATCTTCTCTTTTGACACGGTCCGCTTGACAATGACCTGCGTTGTTGCCGGTGAAAACGTCACCCTTTCTACCGTATACGTCATGCCGTTCCATTTCTTTGTTACCATAGGCCGGAATGTCGTACTCGCCTTTGCCGTTTTTTCCATCGAGATCGGCAGGATAAATTTCCAATTTCCTGCGACACCATGAATTGCTTCTACATCAAGCTGCAACGTGAAGTTCTCCAGCGACTTTTCTTCTATCTCAAAATTGAGGTCAATCTTTCCCACATATTCTCCGTTATCACGCGCTACTTCCTTCGCATCGCCGATCCACTGGATTTGGTCGGTTTCCTTCACACCAATCTTCCATTGCAAGGGCATCAGATCGCTGCTTACTTTAAGCGGTTGATTGTTCTGCGGCTTTAGCTTGTAGCCAATCGCCAGCCGTGAACCGTCATAGAACACATCCGTTATCGTCATCTCAACGCCTTTATCAGTCGCTATTTTTTGCGGCTGGGATGTCAAACCACGCTCACTCATGTCTTTCAGCACTGGATCTCCAGTCTTTTCAAATACCGAACCAATCAGAGGAACCTCACGGAGAACTTGAGCCATTGCCGGAGAAACGAATCCAGACCCGATCACACATAGCGTCGTAACCGCGACCGCCCCTGCTACGTACGGCCAACGGGGACTTTTGCGTGGCGGAATCGCAGCTGGGAGTTCCGGAAGATTGTTTAATGCGTCCGCAAGTCCCTTACTGAAAAAATCTGGCACTTCTGTTTTTTCCCGTCCCAATCGGCTCAGCATCTCGTCCATTTTCTTCTCATTCATGGCACAATCTCCCTTCCTTTTTCTCCACCGTGTACGATACAGCTAATTTCGTCCGCGCCCTCGTTAGTCGAGACTTTACCGTTCCTTCCGGTATTTCCAGCAGGCGAGCCATTTCTTTTACCGATAAGTCTTCGAAATAATACAGCATAATGACGATCCGTAAATCATCTTCAAGTGCCTGAACAGCATCCTGTAGCGCCATATCTCCTTCAAATGTTGAGCAGGCCTGCTGCTCTATAATTTCCTCCATCGGAATCACCCGTTTTTTCTGTCGAATAATGCGCTGACATTCATTCATGACAATCCGTATGAGCCACGTTTTAAAAAACTTCGGCTCACGTACGCTCCGGATTGATGCGTACGCTTTCATTACAGCCTCCTGCGCGGCATCTAAGCATTCTGTATCGGACTTTAAAATTGAACGGGCGATTTTATAGATGCTCGTTTCACACTGCTTAATTAAACGTACGAACGCTTCCCGGTCACCCTGCTGTGCCTGGATGACATTGTATTCGTAGAAATCAGTGTCCACTCGTTGTCCCTCCTTTTTCGTCTCTATGTATTAGATCATCTGGAATGGTATTTGGACCATACGAATGAAAAAAAGAGCAGATCATTCTCCTGCTCTTGTGATGTGCTTATCCTTACATACATTTTCTTTTAAAATCATACCCTCTCCACGATACCCAGATCTGGCTAGCAATGAAGATAGAAGAGTACGCACCGAATGTCAACCCGATAATCAACGCAAGTGTAAAATTGCGAATGCTTTCACCGCCAAAAATATAAAGCGCAAGCGAACAAATGAGTACCGTCAACACCGTATTGATCGAACGGGCTAGCGTCTGACCGATACTGTAATTCACGACATGCTCAACATCTTGCACCGTTTTCACTTTCACCCGTTTCAAGTTATCCCGAATGCGGTCAAAAATAATAATATTATCGTGAATGGAGTACCCAACAATCGTTAAAATCGCAGCGATAAACGGTAAATCCACCTCAATCTGAAACAGACTGAACAGCGTGATCACCAGAAACACGTTGTGCAATAGCGCAGCAATAGACGAAAGTGCAAACCGAAATTCGAAGCGAATTGTCGTATAGATCACAATCCCAACCGATGCAATGAGTATCGAGTACAGCGCCGAACGCGCGAGTTCGCGACTGATCATCGGATTGACCATACTTTCCTGCACGTCTACGTGATTGCCGTATGCCGCCTGCACCGCTTTCGTTAACGCGGCTACCTGATCTTTATGAAGCGGCTCGGGAAATTGAAGCACTGCCATGTCGTTCTTACTTCCCGCGGTTGTAATACTTCCCGGCTTCAAGCCTATTTTTTCTACCGTTTGTTTCACATCGTCCTCATTGAACACTTTTCCGATCTGAACTTGAATCCTTGTCCCGCTCTTAAAATCAATTCCTAGATTTAGATTCATCGTACAGAGAGAAATAATCCCTGCAACAATCAAAAATGCGGAAAGGATAAAATATTTTTTTCGATGCGTAACAAAGTCAAATCGATAATCCGTACATTTATCACTCATGCTGATCACGCCCCCTCGCCCCGTAATACACCGGTTTATTAAATGCGTTGGAGCGAACAGCAAGGCTCAGTAAAAAACGTGAACCTGCAACCGCTGTAAGCAGACTTACCACAATGCTTAAGATAAGCGTTACCGCAAATCCTCGGATGGCACTCGAACCGAAGTAGAACAAAACAAGCGCACCAATTACACTGGTCACATTCGCATCAAGAATCGTGCGCAAGGAGCGTTTGGAACCAGCCCGCAGCGCGGACAGATACGATTTTCCAGAGTACAACTCCTCTTTCATACGCTCGTACATAATAATGTTCGCATCCACCGCCATCCCGATCCCGAGCACGAACGCCGCAATTCCCGGCAATGTTAATGTGGCCCCCATGAGATTCTGAAGCAGTATGAGCAAATAAATATAGGCCACCAGCGTAATACAGGCGATCACACCAGGCATGCGATAATACACCATCATAAATACAAACACCAGGAGCGTGCCGATCATCCCTGCTTTCACTCCGCTCTGCAGCGCTTCCTGTCCGAGCTTGGCTCCTACACTTGTAGAAAATACTTCTTTCATTTTCACCGGAAGTACGCCCGCATTTAAAATCGCGGCCAGCTCTTTTGCTTTCTGAATGTCCTCTTGTCCATCAATTCGAGCAAGACCGTTCGGAATGATTTCTTTGATGATTGCGGTCGTAATAGGTTGATCATCAAGAAAGATCGCCATCGGCTGTCCGACATATTTCTGTGTGACATCCGCAAACTTTTTCGCATCTTTAAACTGAAGCGTAACAACCGCCTGCTGAGTTTGTGAGTCCAACACGCCCTGTGCCCCGCTCTCGGCAAGGTCACGCCCTTCCATCAGCACATTCCCCTGCATGTCCCGAAATGTTAAATGTGCGGGCTTCCCGATCAGATTCCGTGCTCGCTCTTGATCTGTAACCCCCGCTAACTGCACACGAATGCGATTATCTCCCTCAACCTGGATACTAGGCTCCGCCATCCCAAGCGCATTCACCCGTTTATCCAATGCTTTTTCTGTATCACTCAGCAGTTGCTTCGTTACGTTTTGCTTGGCGTCTAATGGCGATACTTCATATAAAATTTCGAAGCCGCCACGTAAGTCTAATCCAAGTGTTGTCTGCTTCGCAATTTTTGTCCCGGTCATAACGACGAGTATTACTACCATCAAAACAATCAGACATAAAGCACCAAGCTTCCCCCATTTTATCATGCTAGTTTCCTCCTACGATCCTCATGCTCCCCCCTTCGTGAACATTACATATGTACATTCTTTAATGCTGAAACGGCAGTCCCCCATCCTTAAACGCAGTTCGATTATTACGGGAAGGGAGAACAGCCGTGCTTTTCGTAACAGTCGGCTGCTCCATCGTAATCGTCTGAACGTTTGGTGGTACAACAGGAACTTCGTATAACGCTAAGGTAAGAGCCATAATCGAGATAATTTGGCTTAACCGTTCTTTCATTTTGCGCCTCGTTTCTATTCATTACGAATCTGTAGTAATCGTACTACAACACAAAAATACATGTATTGTTAGTAGAGGATGATAAAGGTAATAGATAGCATTATTATAATGCAGAAACGACACCTTTCGTATAAAATTATGAGAATACTCATATTGCGAGGTAAAGATATGGATTTCGCCAAAATAGGCGCGCACATTCGAGACATACGAAAGTCATTAAAAATAACTCAGGGAGAAATCGCACACGGAATTTGCACGCAGGGATTAATTAGCCGCATTGAGAAAGGAGAGTTAATTCCTTCCGCTGACATTCTCTATAAAATCTCGAAAAAACTCGGTGTAGATATTAATTACTTCTTTCATTATGCGGAAACACCAAGTCTTGCATATGTACAAGAGGTGATGTATCAAGTGCGCAAGTTCATACGGGATCGTAATTATCAAGAGGTCGCCGAAATCATACATGTTGAAATGAAAAATCCACTATTTCAGCCGCCTGCCTTCCAGCAATTTTTACTCTGGCATCATGGAATCTGCACATACTACATCCAGAAAAATATGGAGGAAGCATTTGCACTTATTCAGAAAGCGCTTGATATGAGTGAACCGGGGAGCAACACTTATTCAGAACGTAACATTGAAATATTGAACAGCATGGCTATTTTATATAGCGAAGAAGGGCAGCATAAAGAGGCCATTGCTATTTTAGAAAAAGCAATGACCCATTTAAAAGCGTTGTCCCATCAAAAAGATGCTCGAATCGAAATTCGCTTGCTGTATAGCTTAGCCAAATCCCTCACAATCGAAGGGCAATATGAAAATTCCATTCATTACTGTCAAAGAGGAAGCAAGCTATGTCTTCAAGCCGAATCACTCTACTTGTTTGGAGAGATGACGTTTCAACACGGGTATAATTTATTACAATTGAATCGGAAAGAAGAAGCGCTTGTGTATCTTTATCGGGCTCGCAATATTTTTCAGCTGCAAAATAACGTAAATTTCGTGGCGTACATAGATGAAGAAATACGCTATCTGGATTAATTGCTTCCTTATTTATCGCAAGACAAGTCTGCCATAAATCGCGTCAATTCCTGCATATATCCCTCACTCAGCAAATCACTTCCGGCAATAATCGTATCCCGATACGCCGGAGAAGGAGCCATGTCCGGCTGCTTGTTCACAACCGTATACGTCCAGGCCTGAACCATTCTGTTCTCTACCTTAACTTCGACCATAATTCGCTCATAAATTCCCGCTTTAACACCTTCACGCCTGTCGAGTGCTGGCAGCAAATCCGCAGGAATTGCATACAGCACCCCCTCTGTCTGCCGCCCCGATGCAGGCAGTACATCTGCCACGCCTCCCTGCCATTTATATGCGGAATAATGTGTGAATCCAATCCGGTAATCATCCAGCACCGCCCGACTCAACACACGGTATACCGGCACATCGACTGCGAAGCTATCGCGGTTCATACAAGACCCATACGCAAAGTACATCTCCCACGCTTCGCCTCGCTGATACGCACGCCAGTCTCCAGCTGGCAGGAAGATTGCATCAGGCTCCAGCCTGTTTTGGTGCCTGTCAGGATATATGTACACATAGCAGTCATGCGTTTGACCGTCTTCGGTTACAACTGTTGTTACGATGCGTTCATACTCGTTATCCGGACAGTTTGCTTCATATCCTTCCAGCCAATCCATCGCAGCAAGCGCCGCCGGAACATCGCGCAATTCAAGTAGTTGCCCACTTACTTTTCCGGCACCAGGAATCATCGTTGGATACCCGTACGGGAGATGATACAGCCACCCCTGGATTGTCGCTTCCGAAGTACTTTGTACGAAGGGAGACACAACATGATGATTGCTTTCTCCCTTACAGAGCGTTCCATATACGAATGCTTTGTTAATCACAAACACTCCCCCTTTTTCTATACAAAAAGGCCCGGAATTCCCCGAGCCACATTTGTTTTACTGTTATTCTTGCAAATCATCCAGTGCCTTGTTAACGGCTGTCATGTACGGCAGCGCTGGAATTGCCCCGCGCTGCTCTGTCGCAAGCGCTCCCGCCGCATTCGCAAACGTAAGCAGCTGCACAAGCCCCTCATGATCAAATCCATCGAGCACATCGCCCAAATTACAAGTCATTCGTTCCGCCAACTGGTACAAAACTGCCCCGATAAACGCATCACCCGCACCTGTCGCATCCACAGCCTGTGCCGGAATCCCCGGCACATCACCTGTCGAACCATCCGATAACACATACGTACTGCCCTGCTTACCACGTGTAATGAGAACAAGCCGCACCCCCTGTGTAAACCAGGATGCTGCCCCTTCTCTTACATTCGCTGTACCCGTCAGAAACTCCAGCTCTTCCTCACTCACCTTCACCACATCCGCAAGCGGCATGTACGAAAGAATCGTTCGGCGGGCATCTTCTGCCCCAGGCCAGAGAGCAAGTCGCACATTCGGATCATAACTGACCAGCAGGCCATGCTTCCGTGCCTGTTCCGCGGCATATACCGTAGCCGAGCGTGCCGGTTCTGCAATTAATGACAGCGAGCCAAAATGAAACACAGCCGCATCCGTAAATAGCTCATCAGTAATGTCGTTTCTTTCAAGTAACATATCCGCTGCCGGATCGCGATAGAACAGGAAATCTCGCTCCCCGTCTTCTTTCAATGACACAAAGGCAAGCCCCGTCTTCACTTCTGCCGTCCGTGTCAGAAAGCGAGTATCCACGCCAACATCTACAAGTGTCTGAATAAGGAAATCACCAAATGCATCCGCACCTGTTTTTCCGATGAACCGGGCGCGACCACCAAGCCTGGCAACGGCCGCCGCTACATTAGCAGGCGCCCCCCCTGGCGCTTTGCGAAATGATCCCACATCAGCAAGCGCCTGCCCGTTCGTTTCCGGCACAAAATCAATCAGCAACTCCCCCAGAGAAAGTACAGCCTTCACTCGTGCAACCCTCCTCATAATCCAGCGTTCACATCAGCCGCCGTCTCCATCTCCTCTGCCTTACCATGCGTGTGCAGCACACAATCATTGTGAGCCATAACACAACCGTCTCGATCGCGTAGCACCCCTTCTAACCGGTATACCTCACCTGAAGCAGGCAAGGTTAGCACAGCCCGATCAAAACAGCGAGTAGAATCCTCCTCAATCAGCGGCGCCAGCACAATGCGTTCTTCAAGCACCGCTCCGTCCATATCCAGCAGCCGATACGCAATTTCTAATCCTTCATACCCCCGATATTCATCATTGACGACCCACGCTTCCATCGTCACCTGCACCGTATCATCCACCCGCTCCACATTACCTGTAAACGACAAAAGCAGAGGCGCAAACGCTTTCTGAATTGCATGATACGCTTTTTTCGGCTGGCGATAATAATCAATAATCGCCCAATCAATCGCTGGCCACGTATTTACGAAATGAAACTGTAGTATTCCATTTACCTGGTTATATTTCCGGCGACGCAATGCTTCTGTATGTGCCTTATAAAAAGCAACCTGATAGTTTTGCGTCTGCTCTACCAATTCTTCTAAAGAATCCGGCAGCTCACCCGTCCGCTTTTCACAAATTACATTCTGAAAGCCCCGCTTGCGCCAGGCATTCATATCCGGCGGCCATAGCTCATCAGGTGCGAGAAACCTACGCAGCGATGCCACATCCGGCAATGATTGCGTACCGTATTCGGTCACAAACAACGGATTATACTGTTCGGCGTCTTCAATCTTGCCCCAGTACCAGCCCACCCAGTTCACACTCAAATGCTCCGGCACATAGGCAGCGAAATGATCCCATGTTGCAAAAAAAGGCGGCAGCTCCCCTTGATCAATCAACACCGAATTTTTATGCACAGGACGGGTTGGATCTGCTTTTTGCACGGTTTCCATCAGCACCGCATCAAGCTTGTTATAATCATGCATACGCGACTCGCTGTGACAACACCAGAGCGCAATTGATGGATGATGCGTGAGGCGCTCAACGAATCGGCGGCTTATATCAGCGGCGCGATTGATGAATTCACCGTCAGAGCGGTAGCCCCATTGGAACGGTAAATCTTGAAAAATGAGCAAGCCCTTTTCATCACATAGACGATAAAACTCTTCTTTCTCCGCATGAGCGAACAAGCGGGTCATATTCATATGCGCATCGAGCATCATCTGCACGTCACGCTCATATTTCATCTCATCCATCAGTGATAAAAACTGATTGGACAAATAATTGTTTCCTTTAATAAAGAGACGCTTGCCATTCACATACACACCCCAATCCGCTTCAATGCGGATGTCACGAATGCCGAATGTGATTTCCTTCGTCTCGATCACCGTTGTACCGCACGTAAGTTCAACAATCGCACGGTACAAATTCGGCTCCCCGAGTCCTCGACTCCACCAGAGCATCGGATTTGGCATTACAAGACGCATCATCCGATTTCCAACTCCCGGTGGAACAAATAACCCCTCACTAGTAACAGCAGCTGTATCTCCTACAAAATTATGCGGCACAATTCGTACCGTCAGCGCATAGTCCGCTTCCTGTCTACTATCATTGTTCCAGCGCACATCTACATATACGCGGGCAGACTTATAATCATCCGCCAAATAAGGAGTAACGCGAACATCCGTCAGATGAACAATCGGGCGCATCTGAAGCACTACATCCTGCCAGATGCCACCCGGATTTACAAGCGGATTCGGGTATTGTTCATTCGCCGCAGACGGTACTTCCGGGCAGTCCGCGAGACCCTGCTGGCGCACCGGCAGGCAATCCCAGTGATACAGACCACCCTTTGCAATCGCCTTACGCTCCGGATTCGCATCCAAAGCAGCAGTCACTTTCACAATCAAATCATTTTCTCTTCCAAAATGAATGGCATCCGTCACACGGAAGGAAAACGCATCAAAATCTCCTTCATGCGCTCCAAGATAGTGACCGTTCAACCATACTTCCGCAAAATAATCCACACCACCAAAATGCAAATAATACGAAATATCATCTTGTCGTGCTGGCACTGTAAACAGGCGACGATACCACATCACTCCCTGATGGTCCGCAAATCCTGCCTGCTGCCAATGCGCGGGAACGATAATATCATGCCACGGTTGTTCACTCGCCTTATATACCACATAGTTGTTGATACTAGTTTCTATTATATTGTCCGGGTCGGGCATGCATTGCCACATGCCACTAATGTTTAGTTCCTGATGCATGTCAGACCACCTCGATGTATGGGATAAGGGAGAAACGATACCGTTATTACAACAATACGCGGTCTGTGCTTCGTTCGCTCCACTTTTACAAGAAAACAACTTGTCTACACCGAATGTAATCCTTTTCTTACGCCCGGTCAATGGAATTCATAGGCGACTTTCCCACGGCACATCGTCAGCACCACTTCGTCTCGCTCATTCAGTACAACAAGATCAGCATCCTTGCCCGGTTCGATGCTGCCTTTACGATCAAACACGCCAATCTGCTTCGCCGGATTAACCGCCGCCATCCGAACAGCGTCCGCCAGCGTACAACCGGTAAAGGCTTGAACATTCGCGAACGCTTCCCTCATACGAAGAATACTTCCGGCAAGCGTGCCGTCTGCAAGTGTCGCCTGACCGTCCTGTACGTTCACCTGCTGTCCCCCTAGCTCATACGTACCATTTCCCAAACATTTAGCCCGCATCGCATCCGTTACAAGCAGGAGCTTCTCCGCTCCTTTCATATGCCACGCAAGCTTTACCATCTCCGGCACAACATGAATGCCGTCCATAATCAGCTCCGCTGCAATTCTTTCATCTAACAGCACCACCCCAGCCACACCTGGCTCACGATGATGCAATCCGCGCATTGCATTAAACAGATGCGTTGCATGTGTTACGCCTGCATCGGCTGCTGCCTTTACTTGTGCAGATGTAGCATCCGAGTGACCGACGGAAACCGTCACACCCGCCTCACGCAAGTAACGGATAAACGCAAGCGCGTCCGGCAGTTCCGGTGCCATTGTTACCAGACGAATCGCGCCATCTGCTGCTTCCTGCCACTTCTGAAACCGCTCACGATCCGGATAACACATATGCCGGATAGGCTGTGCCCCTGCCCGTTTCGGCGACAAAAACGGCCCTTCCAGATGTACACCAAGCACTTCTGCCTGTCCCGGATTCATGCACGTACGCCGGTATTCCCTTACATTCATCAAGGCCTGTTCAATCTTTCTTGCCTCTTGCGTCATCGTCGTCGCTAGAAAAGAAGTCGTTCCTTCTGCTGGCAACGCACTCGCTATCGTCCGAAGTGCGGCTAGATCTCCATCCATCACATCAGCTCCGGCTGCACCGTGAACATGTACATCAATAAAACCAGGCACCAGCTTGTACCCTTGTGGAAACGAAAATGTTGCCGCCTGCCAATCATTTATTTTCTCTGTGCTGACCGTACGAATCCACTCACCTTCTACCACTACAACTCCATTCTCAATTCGCTCTGTTCCTGTGTATATATCCATATTCTGAAAGATTTTCATACGCATGAATATCCTCCTTCTTCTCTTTATCTTACGCTTCTTCAGCTCTGATCACCAATTTCTGTGAAAGTTAAAGGAATTTAATCCTGTAATATAGAAAAGATCATATCCATAGAACTATATAATTAGCAGGAGGAGAATAATGAAAGCGATCATTACACAACGAATAAGGCGTGTCATTTGTCTTATATGCCTATATAGTATACTTACATTTCCCGCACAGGCAGCCTCCACCTTCTCTGTAAATCCAAAAGAAACATATACATATGGAAAAATGGTTCAGGACATCCGAGAGCTTACAAATAAGTATCCCGATATCATACAAGTTAAAATCATTGGCAAATCCGAATACGGGCGGGATCTATATGCTATTGGACTTGGCACAGGACCCGCTACTGTTATGATTAACGGCGCTCACCACGCCCGAGAATGGCTAACGTCCACCCTAACCATGCATATGCTCGAACAGTACGCATACGCCTATGTAAATGGAACAAAAATTGGTGGCTATGATCCCCATACCATTCTCGACCAAAGCACTATCTGGTTCGTACCGATGGTTAACCCGGATGGTGTAACACTTCAACAATCGGGATTGACCGAGTTCCCTAAAAGCGTTCACACGGCACTTATTAGCATGAATGATGGCAGTCGAGACTTCAAGAAATGGAAAGCTAACGCAAAAGGAATCGACCTGAATCGGCAGTACGAAGGTCTCTGGACACGAAGCCCTTCTCCGACCCGTCCATGGTATAAAAACTTTTCCGGAACAACGCCGGTAACTGCCGCAGAAACAAAAGCGCTTGTTACTTTTACCCGCAGCATTGATCCAGAGATGACGATTGCGTACCACAGTAGCGGCCGCATTCTGTTCTGGGATTTCTATCAGACTGGAAGCGTACGTGCGCGCGACTTAGCCTATGCAAAAGCCTTACATAACCTGACTGGCTACGCACTCGTTTCTCGTACGGCTGGAGGAAATGGCGGCTATAAAGATTGGTTTGTTACTGCCTATCACCGTCCAGGATTCACGATTGAGATCGGGCCAGTAGTTGGTGAAACCAGTCTGCCCCTGTCTTGTTTCGCCGAAGAATGGCGCCGCAATCAAGCGGTTGGGCTGTATGCTGCACAAGAATCTGCCCGCCTATATGAAGCCCGACAACCGGCTATACAAAAAGGCGAACCACTACCTAAACCATAGTCATAACAAACAAAAATAAAGCCCTGATAGACTCACGCATGAATCTGTCAAGGCTTTTGGTATGTGTCTGTATATTATATTAAACCGAAATTGTAGTCTTATTCTGAGCATCCACAATCGCAGCCGGAAGATTTTCCACAATCGATTCGCCGATCTTAATGGAAGCTGTTGCCGCTGGAGACGGTGCGTTACATACATGCATCGACTTCTCACCTGGGAAGATCGCGAAATCGTCTACCATGTTACCATCCGGTTTTAAAGCTTGCGCACGAACACCCGCATGTGTTGGAACGATATCTTTCTCAGTCAATTCTGGAATGAGGCGCTGCAAGCTCGCAAGGAATGCTTGCTTGCTGAACGAACGCACGATTTCTTTCATGCCTTCCTTCATATTTGGCATTGCCATTTTCCAGAAGCCTGGATATGTCAGTACTTCTGCCAAGTCTTTCAAATCAAAGTCTGATTTCGTATAGCCTTCACGTTTGAAGCTTAACACCGCATTCGGACCTGCATGCACATCACCATTAATCATGCGGGTGAAGTGAACACCAAGGAACGGGAAGTCTGGATTTGGTACTGGATAGATCAAGTGCTTAACTAGATGCTTTTTCTCTGGTACAAGCTCATAATATTCCCCACGGAACGGAACAATTTTCATTCCTGGGTCTTTTCCACTCATTTTGGCTACGCGGTCACTGTGCAGACCCGCACAGTTGATTAGATAACGAGACTGGAAGGTTCCATTATTCGTTGTAATCGTAACGCCATCCGCGCGCTCATCGATTCGTTGCACTTCCGTGCCGAGTCGCAACTCTCCGCCGCCTTCCTGAATGATGCGGGCAAACGTGCGTGCCACACCTACATAATCAGCGATCCCACAGCTCGAAACACGAATGGCGCCGAGCCCGCGGACGTGCGGTTCAATTTCTTTCAGCTCTTCTACGCTGATTTTAGAAACATTCAGTTCATTTTCGAGACCGCGCTTATACAGATTGTCCATCAGCGGCAGCTCTTCTGGTTCAGTCGCTACAATAACCTTACCGCACATCTCATACTTAATGCCATGCTCTTGACAGAAACGAACCATCGCCTCGTTTCCTTCACGAGCAAAACGCGCTTTGAAACTACCTGGCTTATAATAAATACCTGAGTGGATAACACCACTGTTATGTCCAGTCTGGTGCTGTGCCCAATCTTTCTCTTTCTCGATCATCACGATTTTGGCGTTCGGAAAACGTTTTGTCAGCGCCATACCTGTTGATAACCCTACGATTCCTCCACCGACAATTGCAAAATCAAACATGCTGTCTCTCCTCCGTTCCAAATACATACGTGGCAAGGCAGGCCTTCACTTGAAAGCCTGCCTGCCTTAATTATTTATCATTCAACGAACTATACGAGTGCGAAATGTCCACGCTGGCGCATCAGTTCACGGTGCAGTTCTGGATGTTTCTCGAATGCTTCACGTCCATGCAGCCAGAATGTGTTATTAATCATAATCAGGTTGCCTGGTGGCAATTCAAGACCGTGTGTAGCTGGAGAATTCTCCATCGAATCGGACAGTTCTTTCAGATAGACAGCTTGCTCGATTGTATCTGGGTAAGCAAACTGGTCAATAAAGCAAGCGCACGGTGCATTGTCCTTACGATAGAATGTTGCACGCTGTACAGTTTTAGCTACGTTTTTGCTCGGTGGAGCTTTGTACGTAATTTTGTAAGCGCCAAGCGGATCTGTACTGAATTTCTCAAGGTCTTCCCAATCGTCGAGGTGCAGCAGACGGGAACGTCCACCTTTTGCATTTTTCTCGTCCATTTTCATCATAAGAAGCCAGTCAGTCGGCTCATCAACGAATGTACCATCTGTATGCAGTGTGAACAGGCGGTATGCCTGACGCAGGTATGAATCGCTGTTGTCTGTATCATTAACTGTGAAGCGAGCGTAGAATGTACCAGTCATCGCGTCAAAGTTTGGAACGCCTACCAGGTGAGTCAAAGCTGTTGCGAATTTTACGTATTCACCTGTATCAGTTGTTTGGCCTTGTACACCGATTGTGAAGCCGCCTGTCGCACGATCATGCAGAATGCCACGAAGCGTTTCCAGGAAAGAAGCACCGAACAATTCACGCATTGTATTTGACAGGAGCTGACGGGAATACGGCAGGTATTGAAGCGATTGCTCACTTGCATCTGCATGTTTTGCAAAGAATTTTGCCAGAAGAGTCTGATCCAGTTCGATATGGTACAGACGCTTGTGCTCCGGATGTGGTTTCACCTCGTAGCCTGCTTGTTTTTGTACGAATTTCAGGTCGCGTTCTTGTGTTGCAGTTGTCATAAATAATTCCTCCTCGTCCAGGTAAAAAAATAAAAGCCAGTTACACATCTCTGATTTCAGTGACAGAGTGTATAACTGGCTACGTTTTACGGATGCGCTCTGATCGCTCAGAGTGTGGTAAAACAGGCAGTTTCGTTATCATATTGTAAGATGATTGTGAGAAACCAGCCGGTGACAGCCGGGATTCTGGAAGGGGTGATCTTCAGAAGGCTGTGTCCGTTCGCTGTTCTTCTTATTTATAATCTTACAATACTAGCAACAATCTGTCAATATTTTTTCGAAACTTTTTTACTTTTGTGACAGGAATTGAGTATGCAGATCACGTACAGCCGCGATTAGCGCATTCTGTGCTTTGCCCCGGTAGTAATCCGTAATCCGGCTGCACAGCTCGTCCACACCGTCTTGCAGGCTGCATCCACGCAGCAGTTGACCGATAAAATCACGACCATGCTCGGTCGCCAGCGTGCAGGATGCTTCAATAATGACATGGTATTTCACATCCGCTTCCACCGTAATCGTGAGCGTATCTGAAATGCTGCGAGCCGCCATTCCTTGCGGCAGTCTTGCATGTCCTGCGATAAAATACGTTTTGCCTGTATACATGCCTACCACTCTCCGCACTCGTAATTAGTACATGCCGTCCATGTAGACGGTTTTTACCTGTGTATAGAAGTCAATTGCTGTTTTTCCTTGCTCGCGTGAACCTGTGCTAGAATCTTTGCAGCCGCCGAACGGAACTTGCGGCTCGGCACCTGCTGTCTCAGAATTCACGTGTACCATGCCTGTCTCCATATCCGCAACAAAGCGGCGGGCAAGCGTAAGGTTATTCGTGCAGATGGAGCAGCTAAGGCCAAATGGTGTATCATTTGCCAGCTCAACTGCCTCCTCGTAATTTTCAACTTTGAAGAGCGCTACAACCGGTCCGAAAATTTCTTCTCGTGCAATGCGTGCATCACGGCCGACATTTTCAAAAACGGTTGGTTGTACATAGAAACCGTTCGCGAGTGACGCGTCCGCTGGCACTTCGCCGCCGCACAACAGATCTGCTTCTGCTTTGCCTGCTTCAATCATTGACAGTACAGTTGCCTGCTGTGCTTTAGATGCACAAGGTCCCATAAATACATCTGCTTCAAGCGGATTGCCCACTTTGAGCGATTTCGTACGCTCTACAAGCGCATCGCGGAACTGCTCGTAAATGCCTGCTTCCACGATCACGCGGCTTGTCGCTGTACATTTTTGACCTGTTGAACGGAAAGCACCGCCAATTGTAAGTTCCACAGCTTTGTTGATATCGGCATCTGCCAAAATAACAAGTGGGTTTTTACCGCCCATCTCAAGCTGAACTTTCTTACCTTTCGCAATGGCTTTCTCCTGAATGTTCAGACCAACGCCATTTGAACCAGTGAAAGAGATCGCCTTGATATCCGGGTTCGTAACAATTTCTTCTCCAACAACAGAGCCGCGTCCGTATACGCAGTTTATAACACCAGCTGGAATGCCTGCCTGATGCAAAGCTTCCATTACATAGTTCACACACATCGGAGTCTGATCAGCTGGTTTAATTACAACGGTATTCCCGTAGATAAGGGCCGGAGCCATTTTCCATACCGGAATCGCAATCGGGAAGTTCCATGGTGTAATCAGACCGATCGGACCAAGCGGAACACGTGTTGTGTACAGGAACGTATCCGCATTCGCTGATGGAATCACATCGCCTACTGGCTGCAGGGATTCTGCTGCATAGTAGTCGAAGATCGAAGCCGCACGCAGCACTTCACCTTTTCCTTCTGCAAGTGTTTTTCCTTCTTCACGAGTCAGGTCGCGGCCAATCTGCTCTACGTTTGCTTTCAAATAATCGGCTGCTTTTTTCAAATACGCGCCACGCTGTGCGTAGGACAATTTTTTCCATGATGCAAATGCTGTTTTTGCAGCAGCAACTGCTTCGATTACATCGGAAGTCCCGCTAAGCGGGAACTCTCCGATGATATCATTTGTATCGTGTGGGCTTGTGTTAACGCCGTACTCACCAGTCGACGGCGCTGTCCACTCCCCATTAATGTAGTTATTGTAACGCATTGGTTATATTCCTCCTGCTGCTCTTATTTAGAAGCGTCTGCAATCGCAGCTTCAAGAATGTCGAGACCTTTTTCAAGCTGCTCGTCTGTAATTGTGAGCGGCGGCAAGAAGCGGAGAACGTTGCCGTAGATGCCTGCGCTCAGCGAGATGAGGCCGTTTTTCCATGTAGTAGATGTAACGTAAGCTGTTGCTTCTTTGTTCGGCTCTTTCGTTGCACGATCTTTTACAAGTTCCATCGCTACCATCGAACCCATGCCGCGAACATCGCCAATGATTTCGTATTTGTCCATCCAGCTGCGGAATGCGCTTTGCATACGCTCACCGATTACGCGTGCACGTTCTACGAGATTTTCTTCTTCGATAACTTCAAGAACTGCAAGACCAGCTGCACATGATACTGGGCTTCCTGAGAATGTACCACCAAGGGAACCTACTCCTGGTGCATCCATCAGTTCTGCACGACCTACAACAGCACTCAGCGGCATACCAGCAGCGATTGATTTAGAAAGAGTAGTCAGGTCAGCCGCTACACCGTGGTGCTCCATCGCGAACAGTTTGCCTGTACGAGCAAAACCAGCCTGGATTTCATCTGCAATCATGATAATGCCGTATTTGTCGCACAATGCGCGAATGCCTTTAACAAATGTTGCAGACGGAACGATGAAACCACCTTCACCTTGCATTGGTTCCATGATGATCGCTGCGATGTCATTTGCTGCTGCTTCAGCAAGGAAGAAGCGCTCGATGCTTTCTAGTACTTCTGCATCCAATTGTTCTGGTGTTACACCATATGGAGCACGGTAGTAGTATGGATATTGGATTTTGTATGTTTCTGGCGCGAATGGTCCGAAACCTTTTTTGTAAGGTGCTACTTTACTTGTCAGGGACATCGTCATCAGCGTACGGCCATGATATGCACGTTCGAATGAAAGTACACCGGAACGGCCTGTTGCAGTACGTGCGATTTTCACAGCGTTCTCAACTGCTTCTGCTCCGCTGTTTGCAAACATTGTTTTCTTTTTGAAGTCGCCTGGTGTTAATTCATTCAGCTTCTCAGCCAATTCAACATAGCTTTCATACGGCATAACGTGGAAGCAAGGATGAATTACTTTTTCGACTGCATCCTGAACAGCTTTGACTACTTTCGGATGGCAGTGACCAATGTTCTGCATCCCGATTCCACCAGCAAAGTCGATCAGTTCATTGCCATCTACGTCTTTAACAAGTGCACCTTTTGCAGATTCGATATAGAGTGGAGTTACATGGCCTGGGCCTTGTGCAACTGCATTCTGACGACGTGCATGTAATTCAGTTGATTTTTGTCCTGGCATTGTTTTTGTTTCAGTTGTCATGTTCATTCTCTCCATTTCTCGTCCCCAGATATTTGTTCATCTTCCGGACGACGGTTGATTGATTAACCCGAAGTACTTCTGCACATCGGTACGTGTTCTCGTATTTCTCATACGCCATTGCTAGTAACTGGCGTTCCACTTCTTCTACTGCATCCTTAAGCGGACATAATCCTTTGATTTTAACGACTGGCATTGCGTTCATCGTTTTACCATCTTTCCAGAGTGTATCTGGAAGATAATGCGGCATGATTTCCATCCCTTCACTTGTAACAACGAGTCGTTCTACCATGTTTTCAAGCTCACGGACGTTACCCGGCCAGTCATAGGCGGTCAAAATCTCGACCGTATCTTCATGGAATTGTTTAAACAATCCGTATTTCTTCGTGAATCGTGCAAGGAAATGCTGAACAAGTGCCGGAATCTCCTCTTTGCGCTGTCGAAGCGGCGGCATTGAGATCGGAATCACATGCAGGCGATAGAACAAATCTTCCCGGAACTTTCCTTCTCGTATCAACTGACGCAAATCCTGATTTGTAGCAGCGATGATTCGCGTATCTACGCTCATAAGCTGGTTTCCACCTAGACGGCGGAATGTGTTGTCCTGTAAGAATTGCAGTAACTTAACCTGCACATTCAGCGGAACTTCCCCGATCTCATCAAGAAACACCGTGCCACCGTCCGCAATTTCAAGCACCCCTTTTTTAGAGGTATGGGCACCGGTAAAGGCACCTTTCTCAAAACCGAACAGTTCAGATTCGATCAGTGTTTCTGGAATGGCTCCGCAGTTAATATGAACAAAATTCCGTTCATGACGATGGCTCGAGCGATGTACTTTCTGGGCGATCATGCCCTTACCAACACCAGACTCCCCAATAATCAATACCGTAGAATCAACGTGGGCAATCCGTTCAGCTAGACGGTATACACTTTGCATCTCGGGCGAGAGCACAACCATATCGTCCGTCGCGCCTCCACCATCCTGCTTAAGCTTCTCTAGTTCACTTCGATACGCATCAAGCAGACTTTCCGTTGTTTCCAGACGTTTGCGCAAAAGCTCAACTTCTTCGTACTCACGTGAGTTAAAAATAATACGGTGAATACTTCCATCTGGATTGAACACCGGATTCCCGATTACATACAGCTTTTTACCGTTTGCTGTTACCTGAATGCCTGATACTTTTTCTTTCTTCTCCAAAATTTCAGGCAATAGACTCGGTGTAAAGCCTCCGAGATCCGCAACTTCTGTCGTTTTGCGACCAAGCAACTCTCTAGCTGGCTGGTTGTACAACTGCTCACTTTTGGTACCGGCCCGAAGAATTCGCCCTTCTCCATCTGTAATCAAAATCTCATCAAACGATGCGTCAAACAGATTCTCCAATTCGAAGTAGGATTCATCTCGGCGCAGCACAAGAAAATCAGCTACATGCTCTCCAGCTTCGATATACCGCTTCCATTCTCCACGCAAGGAAAACGATGGAAGTTTAATCTGCGTCTCCCAGTACTCGTCACCAATTTGACAAAATGATTCATAGGATGAAGAAACAAGCGGCAACACGTCAGATACGTGTTTGCGAATGACATCTTCTTCCGTGTGTAAAAACCACGTTTCCAGCTCCCCATGCCATCCAATCACAAACCCGTCTGTATTCAGCACAAGCGTACCGTACGGAAGTTTTTCCCATATTTTTTGAAGATTCAGTTTTGTATATGCTTCCAATGTCCTCACCCGCTCGCATTCCCCCTCTCACGCTCATTTCGCTTTTATAAAGCTAGCAAATACCATGCCAACCGTAAAAACTTTATAAATCGCGATCTATGCGTGAAAGAGGAAAAGAATATAATGCATATTCGCATTATATCGTGCATCGAGAGACAGAACAATCGAAATTTACCTACTTGCTACACTATCTCGAATCTTGCGATGCGATTCGACATCGAAAAAATGCAAAAATACATCGAGAGTGGGTAAAAAGAGCCATGCCCTAGGATAAAGGGCAATGGCTTTTTTATTTACGACTTCTGTCCAGTACGGGAAAATCCTTGTAGAGAAAATAGAAGAACCGTACCAACAATGAGCAGTGTAGAAGCTGCAGCAATTGTTGGATCTACCTGTGTACGCATGTTTTCCCACATGACAATCGGCAATGTTTTCGTACTAGCCCCTGCGATGAAGATGGAAACAACAACTTCATCCAGCGACGTAATAAAAGCAAACAGCGCACTTGCCATTACCGCTGATTTAATGAGCGGAAGCGTTACTTTGAAAAACACACCAATCGGGGTAGAACCTAGACTTAATGCCGCTAATTCCAGATTGCGATCCATTCCTTTCAAGCTAGCCGATATTGTGACAAACACCATCGGAATCGCCAGAATAGAATGAGCGAGCACCAGGCCGGTAATCGTGTTCGTAAGCTTGTATACGGAAAACGTATGATACATTGCAATCCCGACAACGACGACCGGAATAACCATCGGTGCCACAATTAAATTCGTAAAGATTTTTTTACCCGGAAATTCCAAGCGTTGGACTGCCATTGATGCCATCGTTCCGATAATCGTCGATACAACAGCCGTCAGCGCCGCAACAGTCAAACTACGCCACAATCCATCCATCCACTGCGAATTCTCCAAAAACGCTGTATACCACTTCGTTGAATACGAAGGCGGTGGAAACGTAAACGTAATTTGTGAGCTAAAAGACAGCGGAACCAGAACAAGGATCGGCAGCGTAATCAAAAGCATGATAACTCCAACATACAGGCGCAGCCACATACTATTTCTCTCCTTTCAACAGCGGAGACAGACGTGCTACCCACGCTGCCAGCCCAAGCAAAATGAGCGTTGTTACAAGCAGAACAACTGAAATAGCGGAAGCCATGCTCCAATTAAGTGTCATCTGGATGTTTTCCTGAATGAGTTTGGAAATCATCATGTTACCCTGTCCACCAAGCAATGCCGGCGTAACAAAATACCCGATTCCAAGTACAAATACGATCAGCGAACCCGACATAACTCCCGGAAGCGACAACGGCAGAAAAATTTGCATGAATGCTTTCCACGGACGTGCCCCCATTCCCTGGGCAGCCTGTATAAGTCTGCGATCAATCCCTTCCATAACCGAGTACAAGCTCAGTACCATGTACGGGATCAAAATGTGCGTCATACCAATGACGACACCCATCGTATTGTACATTAACTTAACCGGCTCCGAGATGAGCCCTGCCGACATCAAAAATTTATTGATGATCCCTTGATCCTGTAGAATAACCGTCCAGGTAAACGTACGAACGAGCAAACTAATCCACAGCGTAATCATGACAAGCGACAATACAACCTTTTTCCAGCGTTCCGATTCCATAACGACGAGCAAATACGCAATCGGATACGAAATGAAAAGCGTTACGAGCATGACAATGAACGATGTTTTCAGCGTGTTCCACAATACCTTTAAATACAGCGGTTCTGTAAATACTTGCTGAAGATACTGCATGGTAAAGCCTTTGTCATCATATACGCTTAGCTTCAATACACTTGCCATGGAGTAGTACAGCAGAATCGCTGTATACACAAGCGGGATAAGCAATAATAGCCATTTCAGTCCCGGAATTTGCACAAGTCGGTTTAGAGGAGGTACCATACCTGGTACCGGTGCCTCTGTATTTACTTTTGTGGACATCGTGGTGAGCACCCCCTCTATCTTCTTCTCTATTCAAGCATGAATTTGTTGAAACGCTCTGCAATTTTATCGTAGTTATCGAGCCACCATTTGTTATTAATGAAAATCTGTTTTGATACGCGGTCTGGTGTTTGACCAATACGCTGTTTCACATCATCCGGAAGCATATCAAGTGCTTTTTTGTTTGTCGGAGCATAATCGATCGCCTTTGAGTACGCAGCTTGTGATTCTGCTGTTACTGCATAAGCAATGAATTTCTGCGCCAGATCTTTATGCGGTGCGCCTTTCGGAATTACCCATGAAGTCGCCATACCAAGTGATTGATTGAACTCGTTGTCAATTGGTGATCCTTGTGCCTTCGCGCTGGATACACGTCCATTCCATGCAGCGGCTGCTACTACTTCTTTCGTACCAAGAAGCTGCGGCGGCTGTGCTCCTGCATCCCACCATACTTTTACGTCTTTCTTAATCTTACCAAGACTCTTGAAAGCGCGGTCTACATCAAGCGGATACAGCTTGTCTGGCGCTACGCCGTCAGCAAGAAGAGCGGCCTCCAGTGTGCCAACCGGGTTTTTGTACAGAGAGCGTGCACCTGGGAATGCTTTTGTATCCCAGAATTCTGTCCATGTTTTCGGATGCTTGCCACCTGGGAACGCTTCCGTATTGTACGCGATATTTGTGAAATAAACTTGCAGACCGATCGAGCAGTCTGTCACAAGCTCAGGATAAACATCATCTTTTTTGATCTGTGTATAATCCAGCTTCTCCAACATGCCTTCTTTCTCAAGACGCAGCGCTACGTCCGTATCGGAGTTTACTACATCCCACTCCACAGCCCCACTTTGTACCATCGCCTTCAGCTTACCTACATCTGTCGGAGATACAACGGTAATTTTCACGTTGTTTGCTTTTTCAAACGGCTCGTATACATTTTTCTTAGCTGCTTCAGAAGATGCACCACCCCAGTCTACAACGACAAGCTCTTTAGAGCCGCCTGCAGCCGGTGCACCTGCTTCTTTGTCTTTTGCGCCGCCACATGCGGTTACACTGAATGTAAGTGCCAGTGACGCAAGAACGAGCAGTGGTTTTTTCCATACCTTTTTCATCTCTTTTTCCCCCTTATATGTGATGAAGATTAGCTGGCGTCTGCTTCGTACGGAATCGTAATCGCATCGCCATGATTCCAGCCTAATGTGATCGTCTCACCCGGCTGGAGGGAGTGCGCGTACCCGACCGGAACACGCACAGTTAATTCTTGTCCAAATGTCGTTTTCGTCTTCAGCTTGATGCAGTCGCCCAGGTAAATTTTTTCGTCTACCGCTACAGAAAGCGCATTCTCATACTGCCCGGCTTCTTGCGTCACATAAACATTTTCCGGGCGAAGGGCGATGTACACTTGCTCCTTAAGCGCTTTCACACCATGAGCACGTATTGACACTGCAGCATCTCCCATCAGGCGGACAATTGAACTATCTTGCTCAGCTCCTGTAACTTCGCCTCCAAGCAGATTGATCTCACCGATGAACTCGGCAATAAAACGATTTTGTGGAAACTGATAAATATCTTCCGGAGACGATACCTGCTCAATTCTCCCGTGATTCATAACACAGATCCGATCAGACATCGTAAGCGCTTCCTCTTGATCGTGCGTTACGCTAATCGTCGTAATGCCGACTTGCTGCTGAATGTGTTTGATCTCAAGCTGCATGCGTTCACGCAGATTTTTGTCAAGCGCCCCAAGCGGCTCGTCCAATAATAGAAGCGGTGGGTTAAACACAATCGCCCGCGCAATTGCCACGCGCTGCTGTTGTCCACCTGATAGCTGCTTCGGATATCGATCGATCAGATGCCCCAGATGAACCAGATCAAGAATGTTATGTACCCGCTCTTTAATTTCCTGCTTAGAGACGCCGCGTAACTTAAGCGGATAGGCGACATTATCACCTATTGTCATATGCGGAAACAGCGCATAATTTTGAAATACCATGCCGATATCACGTTCGTATGGTTTTTTATGTGTGATATCCTGGTCATTTAACTGAATCGAACCGCTTGTCAGCTCCTCAAAACCGGCAATCAATTTAAGAAGCGACGTTTTTCCGGAGCCGGATGGACCAAGAATCGTAAGGAATTCTCCTTTACGAACGTCAAGGTTAACACTGTCCACCGCCTTAAAGTTGCCGTAAAACTTGGTTGCATTATTGATGGATAAGTCCATCCCCTTTGCCATTTTTATTTACCCCCTTTTTTCTCTAGGCTGTCGTATAACACTTTATACCTAGCAACAATTGTGCCAATTTAAAATTTTGCGAAATATATGTATTTTTGAATGAATAGCAATGTGAAAATGCATTGTTTTTTACTTTTTAAAATTATCAGACCGTTATTTTCCAAAGAAATCTGCAAGAAAAATTACACAATGCAAAAAAGCATCGTAAAATGCTGTTTAGCATCGAAAATATCAGGATGTTTTGGACGATTTACGTTTCAATTTTTAGATAAGGAATGGTAAAATAAAACGAAAAACGCAAGGAGGAATTTGATATGGCGCATGATCCGAACTGCATTTTCTGTAAGATCATCCAAGGGGAAATTCCATCAGCGAAAGTATTTGAAAATGACCACGTGCTGGCTTTTCTCGATATTAGCCAAGTAACGAAAGGTCATACCCTTATTATCCCGAAAACCCATCGCCAGGATATTTTTGAGCTGGAGTCTGATATTGCGGCTAACTTGTTCCGTGTCGTGCCTGCAATCGCGAATGCGGTGAAAAAACAAACGGGTGCTGATGGCGTAAACATTTTAAATAACAATGGAAAAACAGCTGGTCAGACAGTATTCCATTATCATATGCACATCATTCCTCGCTACGGAATGGAAGATGGGTTCCATCCTCACTTCGTTGATCATATGGCTGATTATACACCAACTGACTTGCAGCAAATTGCTGCTACGATCCGCGATCACCTAAAAGCGTAAGTTCGTACATAAAACAGAGAAGCTGTCCCATAAGTAAGTGGGGGCAGCTTTTTTCTTGGCAGAGGATTTCGCCAAAGTGTAGTGGAGGAGCGGGATCGGGCGGGGCCTCGTCACTTCGGTACGCTTACGGAGAAGCTGTAACTGTCCGCTTCAGGTGCCAGACGAACTTGCCCACAAAAAAAGGCCTACGATGTATATACACCGAAGCGTTGTGGACAAAAATCGTTCGTCTGACCCCTTCCGCTAAGCAGGCCCGTACAGGCGTTCCGCTTCCCCGCCCGATCCCGCTCCTTGCACACTTTGGATGAAAATCATCAAGCAAGATCAAGAAACTGAGCTTTGCTATGCAGATAAAGAATTAGGAAGAGATCTTACGAAAAGCCAGCAGCTACCGAGCAAATCCATTCTGACGACGAGAGTTTTTTTGTAAATTGAAACGTTGTGCGGGGAGTGGGAGAAGGGAGGAGCACGAGCGCCTGTACGCGCCTACTTAGCGGAGGGAGGACGGCGAACGGGCCTTTTGTCCGCAATTCTTCGGTGAATCGGCATCACGAGCTTTTCTTTGCGGGCAAGTTCGCCGGGCTCCCGGAGCGGACAGCTCCCACTTCCCTGCAAGCGTACCGAAGCGAACGGCTCCTCCCTTCTCCCACTCCCTCCCCCACACTTTCGATTCTACAAAAAAAGCTGTCTCGTCCGCCATGTTCCGGCTTTGGGACAGCCTTCAAGCAGCACTCTATTTCACCAACGATAAAAGACTGATAAAATGGACAGTAAAAGCATGTGGGAACAATACATTTCTACAGATTGGAGCAATTCACATTATGTATCGCAATTTAGAAGATTGCATAATTGATTTAGAAAAAAACGGGCATCTCGTTCGCATTCGCGAAGAAGTAGACCCTTATCTTGAAATGGCTGCGATTCACATGAAAGTATATGAGGCAGGCGGTCCTGCGTTATTATTCGAAAATGTAAAAGGCTCGAAATTCCGAGCTGTATCCAACCTTTTTGGTACAGTAGAACGCAGCAAATTTATCTTCCGACATACGTGGAAAGCCGTACAAGATGTAATGACTGTGCGCAATGACCCAATAAAAGCATTAAAAAATCCACTAAAAAATATCAAAACCGGATTAGCAGCTGCAAAAGCTCTGCCAGTGAAAAAATCAGGAAGCCTACCGGTCACTGCACAAGAAATCAAAATATCCGACCTTCCATTCATTCAACACTGGCCAATGGATGGCGGTGCTTTTATCACGTTGCCCCAGGTATATACGGAAGATCCAGAGAAACCAGGAATTATGAACTCTAATCTAGGTATGTACCGGATTCAACTGAGCGGCAATGAATACGAACTGGATAAAGAGATTGGTCTGCATTACCAGATTCACCGCGGTATCGGAATCCATCAGAGCAAAGCAAACAAGCAAGGCGCCCCACTAAAAGTGAGTATTTTTTTAGGCGGTCCCCCGGCACACACATTGTCAGCCGTTATGCCTCTGCCAGAAGGATTAAGCGAGATGACTTTTGCAGGCTTACTGGCAGGACGTCGTTTTCATTACAGTTATATCGACGGCTTCTGTATTAGTAATGATGCTGATTTTGTTATAACCGGAGAAATCCATCCGGGCGAAACCAAACCAGAGGGTCCGTTTGGCGATCATTTAGGTTATTACAGCCTGACCCATCCTTTTCCGGTCATGAAAGTACATAAGGTGTATGCTAAGCCAAATGCTATCTGGCCGTTTACCGTCGTCGGTCGTCCTCCTCAAGAAGATACAGCATTTGGTGACCTTATCCATGAACTAACCGGTGATGCTATTAAACAAGAAATCCCTGGCGTAAAAGAAGTCCATGCAGTAGATGCTGCAGGCGTACACCCGCTGCTCTTTGCAATAGGCAGTGAACGATACACTCCGTATCAACAAGTAAAACAGCCGACCGAATTACTTACAATCGCCAATCGTATTTTAGGAACCGGGCAACTAAGTCTAGCCAAGTTTTTATTCATTACAGCAGAAGAGAATCAACCACTCGATACACATCATGAGGTAGAATTTTTAACCTATATTCTCGAACGTCTTGATTTACATCGAGACATTCATTTTTATACGCATACAACTATCGATACGCTTGATTATTCAGGTACGGGATTAAATAGCGGCAGTAAGGTCGTCTTCGCTGCTTATGGAGATAAAAAAAGAGAACTGTGTAAAGAAGTGCCTGACAGTTTGAAGGAGTTGCATCCATTTGAAAACGCTCGATTGATAATGCCGGGCGTCGTCGCGATACAAGGACCCGCCTTTACGAGTTACGCACAAGCACAGCAAGAACTGCAAGGATTATGCGATGCAATTCAAGCAAAAGGCTCGCTTCCAACTTGCCCGATGATCATCCTATGCGATGACAGCACATTTATGAGTGCGACCCTTAGTAATTTTCTGTGGGCTACATTCACGCGCAGCAATCCTTCGCATGACATGTATGGTGTGAATAGCTATTACGAGCACAAGCATTGGGCGTGCGATAATCTGATCATTGATGCTCGTATCAAACCACATCACGCACCACCATTAGTACCTGATCCAACTGTTGAGAAAAACATCGAGCGATTCTTTACCAAAGGAGCCAGTTTGAGCGGCATAAAAATCCGGTAAAAATAAGATTGAAAAAAGGAGGAAATATACAATGTTCAAGAGTGGCAATGTAAGTGTCATGGTAGCAGATTTTAAAAAAGCAGTACAATTTTACGTCGAAACCCTTGGATTAAAGCTGACACACCAAGTGGAAGGGCATTTGGCGGTAGTCGAAGCGCCGGGATTGACAATTTCGCTACTATATACTGCCGGAGAACAACGTTCACAACAAGGGAAATCAGGGAGCATGTCTATTGGATTTGAAGTACAAACATTAGAGTCAGCAATCGAGATACTGAAATCCCGTGGTGTTGAATTCCAACATTTCATGGAAGAAAATGCAACTAGGCTCGCACACTTCAGTGATCCTGATGGTAATCCCCTTTACTTGATTGAGCTTAAGTAATTGTACGTTGTCAATTCTACAAAAACGAGGCTGTCTTACTCGCTATATTCTAGCTTGTAAGATAGCCTCGTTTCTTTTATCTCTGTGCAGCTCCTGCATGCAGACGATCATTTTTAATGAGATCGTCATATGTTTCCCGCTCAACCACGACTTCAGCGCGGCCATCCTTCACAAACACGACAGCAGGACGACGAATACGATTGTAGTTGTTCGCCATCGAATACCCATATGCGCCAGTACAGGAGATCGCCAGAATATCACCTGGTTTTGCTTCCGGCAGCATGTAATCCCAGATCAGCATATCACCGCTCTCACAGCATTTGCCCGCAATCGATACCGTCTCAGCTGGCTGCTCGTTCATCTTATTCGCAAGTGCTGCCTCATATTTTGCCTGATACAGCGCAGGACGAATGTTATCGGTCATTCCCCCATCAACAGCTACATACTTGCGGATGCCTGGAATATCCTTAATCGAACCGACTGTATACAGTGTCGTTCCCGCATCGCCAACAATGCTGCGGCCCGGCTCAATCCAAATCTCAGGCATGCGATATGCACGTGCACTGAACTGACGGCGCACCTCATCGGTAATGACCTTCACATACTCGTCAACCGGAAGCGGTGTATCTTCCTCTGTATAACGAATGCCGAAACCCCCACCTAAGTTAAGCACTTCCACTTCGTATCCAGTCTCAGTACGTACCTGTTCCAGGAACGCTCCTAGTACTTCAACTGCACCAACAAAACCAACCGTATCAAAAATTTGCGATCCGATATGAGAATGAATCCCCAGCAAGCGAACAGCTTCTTTATCCAGCGCATGCTTCACTGCCGCAAGCGCCTGACCAGTTGCCACACCGAAGCCGAACTTTGAATCATCCTGGCCGGTTGAAATATACTCATGTGTATGTGCTTCAATCCCCGGTGTAAGACGCAGCATGATCGGGACAATCACCTCACGTTCCCTTGCCAGATCATTCAGAATTTCAAGCTCATAGAAATTATCTACAACAAAACAGCCAATTCCGGCATCAAGTGCCATTACCAGCTCATCTTCTGTCTTATTATTGCCGTGGAAATGAATGCGTGCAGCCGGAAAACCCGCTTTCAGCGCTGTATATAACTCGCCACCTGATACAACATCAAGCGACATATTTTCCTCTGCTACAAGACGGCACATTTTCATGCACATAAACGCCTTGCTGGCATACGCCACTTGAAAACGGAATCCCGTTTCTTCAAATGCTTTCACATAAGTCTGACATTTCTCGCGAATCAGCGCCTCATCGTACACATACAACGGCGTTCCGTATGTACGTACTAGATCGGCTGCATCACAACCCCCAATCTCTAGATGTCCCCTCTCATTCACTCTGCTTGTTCCGTGTAAAAACACTCCGCTTCCTCCTCAATGCTACCGTAATGCATCATTTATTTTTGTTTACAACAGTACCACACCTCGCTAAAGGGTGACAACTACGTATTTGCTGGATGATATCCGCTACGCTTTAATATAAAAGAAACAGCCGCCATCGTAACCGGATAGCCAAAACACTGCTCATCCCGTCCCTTCATCTTCCCAATATCTCCGATGCCAACAATAACCGGAACACGCAGCATGTTTAACACATCAACCGTATCCCCTATAATATATGCCTTTGTCCCTTTCTCAACAAACCCATTTTTATTAACCGCTTTTCGAGTCACACGGCCATAGCGATCAATACATACATCCACTTCCACCCCGAGTGCGTATTTCGTTTTAGAAGCAACCGCAATTGCACCAAGTACCGTAATATCAGGATGCGTGGAGACATAATACAGCGCCTGCTCCCCCCGGCCCATGCGACCGTCTCCGTTATCGTCAAACATGACCAGTACAGGATCATATGGCGTCTGCTTAATGAGGGTAACAATTTCTTTTCCGCTAAGCGGTGTCGGATTGCCAGACGAACGGGAAATACAGCGTCCCCCAATCCGGCGGGCCACCGTCTCAACAGCCTGCCTGGCTACCATATCGCCATCCGTAATCAAAATCACGTTGCGCCGAATGCGTTCCATGTTTATCCCCTCGGTCTAAATACAAGCGCCGCAAAAAAACTAAAGGCGACCGCAGCCGAAATGCCCGCACTTGTAATCTGGAACATCCCGCTAATCAGTCCGATCAGGCCGTCTTTCTCCGCTTCCTGCCACGCTCCATGATAAAGCGAGTGCCCGAAGCTCGTAATTGGAACGGTAGCCCCTGCTCCCGCAAAGTCAATCAACGGATCATACAACCCGAGTCCGTCCAAAATCGCGCCGCTCGCTACTAAAATGCTCATGACATGGGCCGGTGTCAGCTTTGCCATATCAAGCATCAGTTGGCCGATGACACAGATCAGACCGCCGACCACAAACGCAATTAAAACTTGCGCCATGTTTACTCCTCCTTTACAGCTTCAAATGCTACAGCATGGGCAATACACGGAATGCTTTCTCCTTGCTGGTAGCTCACCGGGCTAAACAAAGCACCAGTCGCACATACAAGCACACGTGTAAGTTTACCCGCTCGCAGTTGATTCATAATGTGACTATATGTAACCACTGCACTGGACGCACAGCCACTCCCACCTGCAAAGACAGACTGATCAGGTCGATAGATCATCAAGCCACAGTCGTTATACACCGGCGACATATCATACGCCAATTCTTTCATTTCGTCCTTAAAAATTGCGTAGCCAATCTTCCCCAGATCACCCGTTACAATCAGATCATAATCGTGTGGCGCACGTCCGGTGTCACGAAAATGTGTCGACATCGTATCCACCGCAGCCGGTACCATCGCCGTCCCCATATCAAACGGATCTTTAATCCCCATGTCGACCACTTTTCCAATCGTCGCATGCGTAATGCGCGGCCCACTGCCACCTTTGCCAACAACACCAGCACCAGCACCCGTTACCGTCCACTGTGCATATTCCGGCTTCTGTCCACCGTATTCAGTCGGATAGCGGAACTGCTTTTCCGCTGTGCAATTGTGACTGCTACACGCCGCTACAACATAATGGGCATATCCCGCATCAACGAGTGCCGCACCGACAGACAGCGTCTCCATCGAAGTCGAACAGGCTCCAAACATGCCTAGTAACGGAATAGTAAGCTTACTGGCAGTAAAATTTGAGGAGATCGTCTGATTCAGCAAATCACCTGCTAACACGATATCAATCTCACTCTGCAGCAGATTACTTTTCTCGATTGCCGTCTCTATCGCCTGATGCATCAGATGCCGCTCGGCTTTTTCCCATGATGCCTGCCCGGCGTACATATTATCATGAATATGATCGAACTCGGCCGCAAGCGGGCCTTCTCCTTCTAGCGGACCGACCGCTACCGCGCTGCCAAGCAGGCGAATATCCTGCTGGAAGTGCCACGTCTGCCGCCCGCATCGCGGTTCGTTCATACTGTCTCCTCCTTACATTTTAATAAGTAACCACTTCACAAGCGCAACAACAAGCGCTGAGACTACCCCGTATACGATCACGCCACCTGCCAACTTGAACATGTTGCCCCCAACCCCGAGCACAAGCCCTTCTGTTCGGTGTTCAATCGCAGCAGACGACATGGAATTGGCAAATCCAGTCACTGGCACAGCCGAACCAGCCCCAGCGAACTGGCCGAGCTTATCATAGATGCCAAATCCCGTTAGTAAAACCGCCAAAAAAATCAACGTTGCCACTGTCGGATTGCCTACCTCCTGCTTTGAGAAGCCAAACATACTCATATAAAAATCAGAAACAATCTGGCCAAACGCACAGATGGCTCCCCCTACAAGAAATGCTTTTACACAATTGCGGACATACGGTCGCTTCGGCTTGTACTTGACTGCTCGCTCCTGGTATGCCTGCTGCGCTTTTGTAGGCCTGGATTGCTGCTTTGTTTTTACCGTGGACATAAACCTTCTCCTCCCTCATTTGACAAAATATATCCAGTAAAAAAGAGAACCGGCCATTTTCCCCAAAGCGAGTGCAAGAATGAACAGGGCTAAATACTCGTATACATACATGCGCTTAGCGAGAATTGGGATCACATTCAACACTTCCGTTAAAGCTGCCGCCAGCAGCCCGACGAAGATCCCCATGAACAGCCCCGGAACAATCAGCCAGGCGGATGCAAGATGAAGTGGCGGACAAAAAAAAGTAAATAACGTAGAACCGAGCGCCCCGAACACCACTGCCCACTGAAAATAAATCAAATGTGATGCACACTTCGTAATCTGCACCAGGCGGGGGATCAATGCGAGTACCGTTAAAAACGCCACAAATCCGCTGCCAACAATCAAACCACCGGACAGCCCAATCAACGCCAGCAGCACGCTACTTGCTACCGCGCTCATGATGCTCTCCTCCCGGTGCCTCATGTGTCAACACATAGTCGTCCAAATTTTGCTGATACAAAAACATTTCCAGCTCAAGCGGGCTCGGTTCCTCGTTAAAGCGCTTACGGAACAAATGATTAAAAAACAAGATCATTCCCGCTCCCACCCCAATCGAATACGGAATTTGGAGAATGAATGGGTGCTCACTCTTGTGCCCGGTCACAAGCTCATACACACGCTGGTGCACCTCCTGCATGCTTACATCGGTGTGAAAATTCATAATGGCCAGCGCGGAGCCAATAAACAGGACGAGCCAGACAAAAGCAACTAGCAAAAGGTTTGCCGGACGTTTCGGACTCTCAATCTCGACAAGCATCTGTCCTGCGCCGATGCCGTGCACATCCGCATCTGGTACAACCGCCCGCACCGCACGAATTACATGCATCATATCCACCACATACCGATTGCCATCTTCTATGCGAAGTACATGAAGCACCGCATCCTGAAGCACCGATTCATACGGGCTGTCCGTCAGAACATCCGCGACATCGCCAACACGCAGCATAGTTCCAGGCGGGCGCTTGACTTTACCTTTTAACTTTACATACACATGGGTGAGGTCAGCCATATCCTTCCCTCCTTGCATACGAATAGTATTTGTCAGTAGAAAGTCCGGTATGCGAGCATAGAAAAAGACCAGAGCGAGTTATTTCTCGATCTGGTCTTTCATGACACGCAGTATTTTTTTCTCCAGTCGCGATACTTGGACTTGCGAGATGCCCAAACGCTCCGCTACTTCAGACTGCGTCTGGTCTTTGTAGTAGCGTAAGTATACGATCAGCTGCTCCCGCTCACCAAGACGGGCGATCGCTTCGCGGAGGGCAATCCGGTCGAACCATTTTTCCTCATCCTTGTCCGCAATCTGATCCATCAGTGTAATCGGGTCGCCATCATTCTCGAAGACCGTCTCGTGAATCGACGATGGCGCACGATTTGCTTCCTGAGCGTATACGACCTCTTCCGGCGTAATCTCTAATACCTCCGCGATTTCGCTCACGGTCGGCAAGCGTCCCATCGTCTTGGACAATTCATCCCGGGTACGCCGTACTTTATTGGCGATCTCCTTTAAAGAACGGCTGACTTTTACCGTTCCATCATCCCGGAGGAAGCGCTGAATTTCGCCAATGATCATCGGTACTGCATACGTGGAAAATTTAACATCGAACTTCAAATCAAATTTATCAATCGCTTTCAGCAGACCGATACAGCCGATCTGAAACAAGTCATCTGCTTCATACCCTCGGTTTAAAAAACGCTGAACGACTGACCATACCAGACGAATGTTGCAATTTACCAATGTATCTCGTGCTGCTGTATCTCCCGCCTGACTTGCCGCAAGCAATCGTTTGACCTCTTGATCGGACAGATAAGAATGGTTGGCATTACGTACATTGGTCTCCATCGGCATGTCTCCTAATTGCAGAGCGCTTCATTCTTGGCTAGATATTTCACCAGTCGAATTCGTGTGCCCCGATTGATCTCGCTCTCCACTTCCATTGCGTCCATGAAACTCTCCATAATCGTAAAGCCCATACCAGAACGCTCTAATTCTGGCTTGGTTGTGAAGAGCGGCTGACGAGCCTCTTCCAAGTCTGCGATGCCAATGCCCTGATCTTCAATCAAAATCTCAATCGCAGATGGGGTGTACGTTGTCTCAATCACGACCGTTCCGGTTTCATCCCCTTCATAGCCATGAATGATTGAATTCGTCACCGCTTCTGACACAACGGTTTTGATCTCTTCTACCTCTTCAAGCGTCAGAGGCAAGCGGGCGAGAAAGGCAGCCACAGTAATGCGGGCGAATCCTTCATTCTCACTGCGTGCTGCAAATGACAGGCGCATGAAGTTGTTGTCGCTTTTATCAAGCATTACGCCACCCCCAGTCCAAGGAGCGCTTCATGTTCAGACTCCTTGATCTTCAAAATTTTGAACAGACCGGATAATTCAAACATGCGATGCATGACCGGACTCAGCGAGCAGACCGTCATGTCGCCCCCACGCGCGTTCATCTGCTTGTAGCGCCCAAGAATGACCCCCAGTCCAGAGCTATCCATAAAATGCAAATTCTCTAGACTTAGCAGTATATGATCGATTGGGTTGCGCGCGATGTCATCTTCTAATTTATTGCGGAGAAACTCAGCCGTATGATGGTCGAGATCTCCTTCCAGACGTACAATCAACACATGCCCCACACATTCCGTCTCTACTCGCAAACTCACACTGACCCACTCCTTCATTCCTTGTGATACAGGGGATTTCTCCTCCTCTTCCTGCAATTCCTGCCCCTCGACAAAACTAGAAAAAAACCGGGAGTGTATGACAAATTCCGCCATATTCCCGATTTATTTTCTTACGCGCCGCCGAACATCTTGCGGGTCGTCCGCTTCATAAGCTCCCACCAGCTTGCTTGTTCAATCGTTTCAGCTGCAACCAGATCCACCTTGCTGAGTATTTTTCCATCTTTCTTAATGAGAAGTTCACCCAGCTTTACACCCTTCTTGATAGGAGCAGGTAATGTTTCTGGCATGTTAACCACTCTTTCGTACTGCTCTGGCTTCTCGCCTTTTTTCACTAGCATGCTAAAGCGATACGGCACGAGGATGTTAACCTGCTCTTTCATCCCTTTCTCTACCTTAACGGTGCGAACGACTTGATGATCCTTATACAGCGGATGACTGTCATATTGATTGAACGCATAATCAAGCATGGAGCTTACTTCCTGATTGCGCGTCTTAGAATCCGGCTCACCCATGACAACTGCTATGACCCGCATGTTGCCGCGCTTCGCTGTGGCAGTCAGGCAATATTTTGCTTCGGATGTGTAGCCAGTCTTCAGGCCGTCTGCTCCGGCATAGAAGCGAACAAGACGATTCGTATTAACGAGCCAAAACGGCTTTTTAGAATCTTTGCGCAGATAGTCTTGATACAGTCCGGTATATTTCGTAATTTGTTCATGCTTTAGGAGTTCACGTGACATGAGCGCAATATCATGCGCCGATGAAACGTGGCCTGCGATTGGCAGACCGTTTGGATTTAAGAATGTCGTATCATCCATGCCAAGCTCTTTCGCACGCTGATTCATTTTTTTCACAAATGCCTGCTCCGTGCCTGCTAGGTGCTCTGCTATGGCGACTGAGGCATCATTACCGGATGCAAGAGCGATGCCTTTTAGCATTTCATCGACAGACATCTCTTCTCCTGGCTCCAAGAAAATTTGCGAGCCGCCCATCGAAGCTGCATATTCACTTGTACGTACTTTGTCCGTCAGTTTTAACTCACCGCGATCCATCGCTTCCATAGCGAGGAGCATAGTCATAACTTTAGTGATGCTCGCAGGCGGAAGTGGTTTATGACCGTTTTTTTCATATAAAATCGTGCCGGTATCCCGGTCGATCAACACAGCCGACATAGCATTCGGTGCGATATCTGTGTTCTGTCCTGTCTCAGGCTGCGCCGCCTTTCCTTTTCCTTGCTCCGTGGCAAAAACAGCAGCAGGTGACAGCAGTAAAGCAATGGATAAAAGAACTCCAGCTATTTTTTTCATGCGATAGACCCCTCCAGTGATTACTCTCTTCACCAGTGTGGCCCGAAATAATGGAATTATATACCTAACAAAGTACGAGGTAGCATTTTGTTTTTTGTGGTGTCGACAACGTTTCGATTCAAAAAAAGAAAAACTATTGCTTTCTTATTTCTATTTTCTTTATATTTAAAGGATGGCTTCTATAGTATTAGATTTAATCTGACAGAAACAGGTGATACGTTTGGTTTTCAGCAGTCCGATCTTCTTGTTCTTCTTCCTGCCATTAGCACTGTTCTGCTATTTTTTCTCACCGTGGCGCCTGAAGAATGTTGTCCTGCTTTTATTTAGTCTCGTATTTTACGCATGGGGCGAGCCGATGTATGTGTTCCTTATGCTATTTTCTATTCTCATGAACTACGTATACGGCATTTATATCGAAAAATATTTTGAACAAACAAGAAAGAAAAAAGCGATTTTATTCATTGCGATTGTGAGCAATACAGCGCTGCTTGGCTACTATAAATACATTAACTTTTTCGTAGATTTGGTCAATCAGTTGTTTCATACCGCTTATCATGTCAAGTCGGTGCCGCTCCCGATCGGGATTTCGTTCTATACATTCCATGCCATGAGCTACGTGGTGGATGTGTACAGAAGCCGTAATTCCCAGAAAAACTTGTTTAATCTGGCGCTCTATATTACGCTATTTCCGCAGCTTGTGGCAGGGCCGATTATTCGCTATCACATCATTGAGCATCAGCTGCGCGAGCGTAAATTACGGCTCGATCAATTCGCAGACGGGATTCGTGTCTTCATCATTGGTCTGGCGAAAAAAGTGCTGATCGCCAATCAGATGGGGATCATCGCGGATCGTATTTTTACCCAGCCGACTGATAGCATGAGTACACTGCTTGCCTGGGTCGGCATTCTGGCGTATACGCTGCAAATTTATTTTGATTTCTCTGGCTACAGCCAGATGGCGATCGGGCTTGGCAAAATGTTCGGCTTTGAATTCCCGATTAACTTTAACTTTCCGTACATTTCGCGCTCTGTCTCTGAATTTTGGCGGCGCTGGCACATGACGCTCGGACAGTGGTTCCGGGATTATGTATACATTCCGCTTGGCGGCGGGCGCGTAGCCACATGGAAGGTGTACCGCAATTTGTTTATCGTGTGGATGCTTACGGGGTTCTGGCACGGAGCAAGCTGGACATTTATTGCGTGGGGCTTGTATTATGGCATTCTCATCTCGCTTGAGAAAGCTGGACTCGAAAAAATACTCACAAAGTGCTGGACCCCTGTACAGCATTTGTATGTACTTATGATCGTAATGATCGGTTGGGTGTTTTTCCGGGCTGATAACTTCCCGTATGCTGCCTCCTATATCCAGGCGATGTTCGGACTTCGCGGTGGGCCTTTGGTGGACGAGCAAGGACTGTTTTATATCATTCAGTACAGCCCGTACTTCATTGCCGCAATCATCGGCTCGATGCCGTTTTTCGACTGGATCAAAGCGAAGCTCATATCATACAGAGGGGCTATTTATGAAGTCGTATCGTACGTATTTTATTTCGGTCTCTTTTTTGAAACAATTTTTTATCTGGTGACATCAACGTACAATCCATTTATTTATTTCCGCTTCTAAGGAGTCTGTTATGTCAACGAAAATATTTTCGATTTGCTTTGTTGCTACCTTTTTACTCATCATTTTTGGAATCGGCATATCCAGCATTATAAAACCAGATGTCGAAAGATCTTATACCGAGGCTCGAAAACTTCAACAGTTGCCGACGTTTTCTGAGCAGTCTTTTCAATCCGGTGATTATTTTCGTGATATGGCAGCCTATACGAGCGATCAACTGGCCTGGCGTGATAACTTTGTCAAAATGTACGACCGGCAACAGCTCCTCACACCGCTGCATGCCACCGTTGTAAACAATACCGTCGTAGTTGATCATTCTTGGTTGCTAGAAAAACCAACTGATCGCTTCCATAAGGAGCTGATGGATAATGCACTGGCAGGGATTCGCTATCTACACAAAGTCGTTAAGCCAAATGACACACAGATCTATTACGCATCCTTGCCGTATCCAGTACTAAATCTACAGGAATTGTATCCGTCTTATTTGCGCTTTCGTGCACCGGCTGAGAATAAAAAATACTTTCTGAGTGAATTGAACAAAGACGACATTCACGTTATCGATTTGGCACCGCGTTTTGCACAAATTCCGGCAAAAGAACGAGAGACGATGTATTTCCATACTGATCATCACTGGAATATAAAAGGCGCCTTTACGGCTTACCAGATGATTATTGAGGATTTAAACAAAGCAGGGGTACTGCATCAATCCCCTCCCCTTACCGACAACGATATTATCAAAACGCAGGTGCCACCGGGCAAATTTGTCGGAAGCTGGAACCGTCAGCTTAATATGCTCATTGATGATAAAGTAGACCGCCCGTGGATTTACAAGCCAAAGGCAGGCTTTCCATTTAATCAAGTGCGAGTCGTAGCGATGAACGGAAAAACCTACACCAAACTCGACGATGTCTACGGCGCAGGTGCGTCCACACCGCCGTATCAGTATTCGACTGTGTATACGAATGACCATGATCTAATGGAGTTTGAAAACAAACAAGCAAACAACAAGCTGCGTGTGCTCATTTTTAAAGACTCGTACGCGAACGCCATGCTTCCATTCGTTGCAAGTCATTTCTATCAAACACAGGTGTTGGATTTACGCTATAAAGGCGACCAGTTTAATCTCGAAAACTACTTGAAGTCGTATAAACCGGATGTGGTTCTGTTTTTGTTCCATGACAGTAACCTGACAACCCCGGCGTATCCGTTTTTTAAGGAGTAAAATGCAGCAGCTGAGTTTTCTTGATGGAGGGTTTCTCCAAAGTGTGGTGGAGGAGCAGGATCGGGCGGGACCTCGTCACTTCGGTACGCTCCCTAAGGAGTAGGGACTGTCCGCTCCAGGTGCCAGGTGAACTCGCCCACAAAAGGGGCTCACGATGTATTTGCATCGAAGTATTGTGGGCAAAAGCCCGTTCACCTCGCCCCTTCCGCTGGGGAGTCGCGTATAGGCGTTCCGTTGCCCCGCCCGACCCCGCTCCTAGCATACTTTGGATAAAAATCATCAAGCAATATCAAGAGGCTGAGCTTTGCTATGCAGATAAAGAATTAGGAAGCGGTCTTGCGAGAAGCTAGTGACTACCGAGGAAATTTATTCTGACGACGAGAGTTTTTTTGTAAATCGAAACGTTGTGCGGGGAGTGGGAGAAGGGAGGAGCAAGAGAGCACCTGTACGCGCCACCCCAGCGGAGGGAGAACGGCGAACGGGCCTTTTGCCCGCAACACGTCAGTGAATCAACATCGTGGGCTTTTCTTTGCGGGCGAGTTCGTCGAGCTCCCGGAGCGGACAGTCCTCACTTCCCTGCAAGCGTACCGAAGCGAACGGCTCCTCCCTTCTCCCACTCCCTCACCACCACACGTTTTCAATATCACCAAAAACAACTGCTCGACTACAGCAATTCCCCACGCATAACCGTTACCGCCTGTCCCCCAAGCAGCACACGCTCACCGCGCACATGTACTCGCACAAACCCGCCTCGTGCAGATGCCTGATAACCAACTAGATCATCTTTGCCAAGCTTCTCTCGCCAGTATGTACCGAGCAGACAATGTGCCGACCCAGTTACCGGATCTTCTTCAATCCCAATGAGCGGGAAAAAAGCGCGCGAGACAAAATCATATGAGCTCCCTTCCTCCGCACGGCTCGTCACGATAACACCGCGCTGGGACACCGGAAGATTACACAGTTTCTTCATATCCGGGCGACATTCCCGAACATACCCTTCTCTATCTGTTTCCACAAGCACATCGAATCCGCCTAAGCTAACATGCTGTATCGGGATATCGAGTGCCGCTGCCAATTCCGGTATTTTTTCAGTTGGCTTCGCATAATCAGTTGGAAAATCAAGTTCGATCCACTCTCCATCTCGGCTCGCAGTCAAAAGTCCACTGCGCGTGAAAAAAGAAATCGAACTCGACCGCCCAACGTTTCCTGTCTCCCATAGCACATGAGCCGCTGCCAGCGTAGCATGCCCGCACAAATCGACCTCTTCGACCGGTGTGAACCAGCGCAGCCGATACCCGTCTTCCGTCTGCTGAACAAAAGCAGTTTCAGACAGATTCATCTCCCGCGCCACCTGCTGCATCCAGCGCTCATCACGCGATTCCTCCAACACACATACCGCAGCCGGATTTCCTTTAAACTTCTCTGCAGTAAATGAATCAACCACTACTACATTCTGTTTCAAACCCTCTCCTCCTCATCCATTTTTTCATGATTTTATCTACAAATGACAGGCCACAAAATGCCCGGATCGTACTTCTTGCCATGCCGGGCTCACTGCTGCACACACATCCATTACATATGGGCAGCGTGTACGAAAATAACAGCCGCTTGGCGGATTCAGCGGACTTGGCACATCGCCTGTCAGCACAATTCGCTCCCGACTACGCTCCACCGCCGGATCCGGAATCGGAATCGCGGACAGCAAAGCCTGCGTATAAGGGTGAAGCGGATTGTCATACAATTCTTCACTCTCTGCCAATTCTACCACTTTACCAAGATACATCACAGCTACCCGATTACTAATATGCTTAACCATCGCCAGATCATGCGCGATGAATAAATACGTCAAGCCCAGCTTTTTTTGCAATTCCATAAGCAAATTTATAACTTGCGCCTGAATGGATACATCCAGTGCCGAGATCGGCTCGTCACAGACGATGAATTTCGGCTCTACTGCAAGCGCTCGGGCAATCCCGATCCGCTGCCGCTGCCCACCGGAGAACTCGTGAGGAAAACGGCTGCTATGTTCCGGCTTTAATCCGACAAGGAGCAACAGCTCTGCGATCCGTTCCCTCCGCTTCGTTCCATGTGCGAGCCGATGCAGGTCAAGTGCTTCCCCGATGCTATCCCCAGCTGTCATGCGAGGATTAAGCGAGGCATACGGGTCCTGAAAAATCATCTGCATGTCACGCCGCAGCTTTTTCAACTCTTGCGGACTCGCCTGATGCACATCATGACCAGCAAACCGCACCACACCTTCTGTTGCCTCATACAGCCGTAAAATGGTGCGTCCCATTGTAGATTTACCACAGCCAGACTCACCAACTACCCCAAGTGTTTCACCACGTTTAATATCGAATGTTACATCATTGACCGCCGCAACAGTTCCACTTCTTGTATGAAAATGCTTGGTCAGATGGCGTACCTCAAGCAATGCAGCTTCTTTATTTTCTGCTGACATCATCGCTCATTCCCTTCTATCCGCACGTACCTGCTGTGCGAACGAATGATGCAGCCAACAAGCCGCATACTGATAGCCTCCCTGATCCTCGAGCGCAGGCTTATATGTGCGGCACACTTCCATCGCATATGCACAGCGAGCAAAAAATGAACAACCTACAGGTGGATGCAGCAAATCAGGCGGTGTCCCAACGATCGAACGAAGTGCAGCATGCCGACTTTGATCAAGGCGCGGCACAGCCGCTAACAGTCCGCTCGTATACGGATGTTTCGGGGTATAAAAGATTTGATCGACCGTGCCGATTTCTACTACTTCTCCGGCATACATCACCACAACGCGGTCGCATATGTCTGCGACAACCCCAAGGTCATGGGTAATCAGCATAATCGCCATCCTGGTTTTCCCCTGCAAATCTTTCATCAATTCAAGAATTTGGGCCTGAATCGTTACATCAAGCGCGGTAGTTGGTTCATCTGCCAGTAACAACTTCGGGCGACAAGCAAGCGCAAGTGCGATCATCGCCCGTTGCCGCATTCCACCAGAGAATTCATGCGGATACTGCCGCACACGCTTATCTGGCTGCGGGATACCAACCAGGCGCAGTGCTGCAACCGCTTGTTCCTGTGCATCCTGACGTGATAGCCCGTTATGCTTGATCAATCCTTCGGCAATTTGCTCCCCGACACGCATCGTCGGATTAAGCGAGACAAACGGATCTTGAAAAATCATTCCGATGTCATTACCACGCACCTGCTGCATGGCCGCCTCTTCTTTTTGCAGCAAATCCTGACCGTTAAACAAAATCTGCCCCTGCTTATACGTAACTAGGGATTCAGGAAGCAGCTTCATCATCGACTGTGCTGTCACACTTTTACCGCAGCCGGACTCACCGACAAGCCCAATGGTTTCCCCTTCTTGGACTGTAAAACTCACACCACGTACGGCCTGTACTTCTCCAGCGTATGTATGAAAAGAAACAGATAAATCGCGCACTTCAAGCAGCGCCATTCGTGATCCCCCTTGCTCAGTCGAACGATTTGCCCATTCCCGGATCAAGCGCATCACGCATTCCATCACCGAGCACATTAAAAGCAAACATCGTTAACGAAATAAAAAATCCTGGGATAAACAATTGATACGCATGGCCAACGAGCAAACTAACAAGTGCATCATTCGCCATTGTGCCCCAGCTCGCCTGCGGCGCCGGAACCCCCAGACCGAGGAAGCTTAGTGTTGCCTCCGCAAAAATAGCCGCAGGCACTGTCAGCGTGACATTGACGAGAATCGGACCCATCGTATTCGGGATGACATGCTTACGCAAAATCCAGCCAGTATCAGCCCCCAGTACACGGGCTGCCTGAACATATTCCTGCTGCTTTAACTGCAAAACCTGCCCACGTACAAGACGAGCCATCGGAATCCAGCCTGTTATGGTCATAGCAATAATAATCGTCCAGATGCCCGGTCCCATCACAACCATCAAAAGAATCACCATCAGTAAATACGGCACGCCATACAGCACTTCAGCCATCCTCATCATCATGTTGTCGACACGCCCTCCCTTAAGCCCGGCGATGCCGCCATACAACACCCCAAGTACGAAATCAATGAGTGCTGCCATCATTCCAATAAATAACGAGATGCGCGCCCCGTACCAGATGCGGGTAAAAATATCCCGCCCAGATGAATCTGTTCCAAACCAATGTGCTTTTCCTGGATACATGTTTTTCTCGGCAAAATTTTGTGCGTCATACGTATAGCCGCTTACATAAGGACCAATAATCGCCATCACAAGCAGAGCGATCATGATACCGAGGCCGACCATAGCCAGTTTATTCTTCTGCAAACGCCGCCACACATCCGCCCAGTACGAGACCTGTGGACGGTTGATTGCCTCTGCATCAAAAAATCGATCCGCTACAGGTCGGAACATCGCGGCGGTCAGCTGTTTTTCCTGCTGCATCATCTGCTCTCCCCTGTCACTGTAATGCGTGGATCAATCCACGTATAAGCAAGATCAACAAGCAGAATTAAAAAAATCAAAATCGCACTGTAAAAAACCGTCGACCCGAGAATGACCGGATAATCGCGATTAAAGATGCCCTTCACGAACATCTCACCCATCCCGGGAATCCCAAAAATATGTTCAATCACAAAACTGCCCGTTACGAGATTTGCCGCAATGACACTAAGCATCGTCACAACTGGCAGAATCGCATTACGAATCGTATGCTTCATAATAATAATCGTCTGCGTAAGCCCTTTTGCTTTCGCTGTCTTTATGTATTCCTGCCTAAGCACTTCAAGCATACTTGCCCGCATCAGGCGGGCAATAAACGCCAGCGGCATCAGTGCTAGAGCAATAGACGGGAGAATCGTATGCTGCCACGTCTCCCATGTTGCCGGAGGAAGCCAGCCCCACTCCACAGCTACGTACTGAATCATAACCGTAGCAAGAATAAAATTCGGTACAGAAATGCCGATAATCGCCAAAATCATCGACACATAATCAGGCCAGCGGTTATGATATAATGCAGCAATTACCCCAAATATAACCCCGAATGTTACGCCAATCACAAGCGCCTGCAAACCAAGATGCAACGAGATCGGGAACCCATCTCGAATATAGTCATTTACCGTAATGCTATCCGACTTCAGGGACGGGCCAAAATCCAATGTAAGTAGCGACCCCAAATATTCGAAGTACTGCACTACAACCGGACGGTCAAGATGATAATATGCTTTTATATTTTCATATACACCAGGCGGCATCTTGCCCTCCGAAGAGAAAGGGTCACCTGGAATCAGACGCATCAGTATAAACGTAATGGTAATCACAATCCACAACGTGAAAAGGGCCCATCCGAGACGCTGTAACGTATACCGTACCACGATAAGTCCTCCTTGATGGTTACATAATATTTGCGTACATCAACACTGGATATTCGTCTGCTGGCGTATACACGCCGGAGATGTTCTGTTTTATTGCATACGGTTTTGTATAGAAGTAGATCGGGATAATCGGCATGTCCTTCATCAGAATCGCTTCCGCTTCATGCATCGCCTTCATGCGAATTACTGGATTACTTGACTGTTTGGCTATATTGATCTTCGCGTCGTACTGTTTATTTTTCCAACCCGTATCATTTTGTGTGCTAGCACTCGTAAACATGTCCAGAAACGTCATCGGGTCACTAAAATCCGCCACCCAGCCAGAACGAGACACACTGTAGTCCAGCTTGTGCTCACGATCAATCTTCACTTTGAACTCTGTGTTTTCAAGCCCTACGTCAATCCCGAGATTTTGCTTCCACATGCCTGCAATGGCTTCCGCAATTCGTTTATGCAAATCAAGCGTATTGTACATAATGTTGAACTTCGGCATGCTTGTCAGTCCTTCTTCTCTCAAGCCTTCCGCTAGTAGTCTCTTCGCCTGCTCTACATTTTCTGTGAAATAGGCACCACCTACTGTACGAAAATCCTCTTTGCCATTCGCATCACGTGCACCTTCTGCTACCAAGGCGTATGCCGGCTTCTGTCCACCCTGGGCAATATGTTCCGTAATCGTAGCGCGATCAATCGCCATCGCTAGAGCGGTGCGAATTTTTGCATTCGTAAATGGCTTTTTCGTCGTATTAAAACGATAAAAGTAGGTGCTGAATTCCGGTGCAATTTTAAAATCTTTCGCCTTCTGGCTTTTCAATTGACCGACTACATCACCCGGCAGCGGCAATGCAAGATCAAGCTTGCCCGCACGATACATCTGCCATGCTGTGTTCTCCCCTTCTACCATTGCCCAGTTAATGCCTGCAAGTTTGATTTTGTCTTTCTCAAAATAGTTCTCGTTTTTCACCATTTTCAAGTCTCGTTTATGCTTCCATTCCGTTAACCTGAATGGACCATTCGAGATGAATGCAGCAGCATCATTTGCCCATTTCGGGTTACTTTCCTGCACATTCTTGTCTACCGGATAATACGTATAAAAAGAAACAAGCTGATCAAAGTAAGCGGTCGGGTTAACAAGCCTGACTTCTAACGTCTGTTTATCAAGCGCTTTTACCCCCACTTTATCCGCGAGCGCTTTCAGCTTTCCCACATCTTTTTCTTTCGATTCGTTATACGCCTGCGCTCCCTCGATGTAGTACAGCTGGTATGCATAAGTAGAAGCCGTGGCTGGATTCAGCACATGCTTCCAGGCAAATTCGAAGTCTTGCGCGGTAACCGGATCACCATTCGACCATTTTTGCCCTTCCCGAAGATGGAATATGTATGTTTTCCTGTCCGAACTGATGTCCCAGTTCTTAGCCGCACCCGGAACGACTTTGCCATTCGGACCTACCATTGTCAGACCAACGAATAGATGACGCAGCGGCCATGATTCATGTGTTCCCTGTGCTTTGGCCGGGTGGAGAGAACCTGGCTCTGAGGAGTTGTTCACGTTAAGAATGTTTGCGCTTGCATTTGTATTGGAGCTATTGCCAACACAACCTGTCACAGCCAGTACAAGCATAAGCAATATACTTATAACTATGGTACGTAGTTTCTGCTGCGTCTTGATGATCATGAACCTCCTCTTTTTATTCAGTATGTTACTAAAACGTGATTTGTAATTACATAATTTGATTTTTTATGATGATAATCATAGTCTGCCAATTACAAGCTCTAGTATGAAAACGAACCAATTCCATAAGAAAAGAGACCATCTCAACAGCTGTAATACTGCAATTGAGATAGTCCCTTCTTTAAAATTCCAGAGTCTTTATAGTTGAAAAGGGGTCATTTTTCTCCCCTTCCTAACACGTCCCACTCATTTCCCCATTCTTTCATAGCATCAAAAATAGGACGAAGTGTTTTTCCTTTTTCAGTAAGAGAATATTCCACATGTGGAGGAATTTCTGAATATATAGCTCGACTAATAATCTCTTCGTTCTCTAGTTCCTTTAGACGCATCGACAAAGTTCTTGGACTAATACCTTTCAAAGACCTCTGCAGCTCACCGAATCGACGTGGGCCATAAAATAAGTCCCTTAAAATAATAAATGTCCACTTACCACCAATTATATTCATGGTTTTTTCAATGGGACATTTAGGATGATCATGTTCGTCATACATATGTGTAATCCCTCACTATCAATTTGAATAGTAACTATAAATAATATCCGTACTTTCAAAACTATAACACTTTACTTATTATAGTTTTGAAAGTACGATCAGTAAATATTTAGAGGAGGAAATATGAAAGTCATTATTTTTGGAGGGACCGGTTTTATTGGAAGTCACGTTGTCGAACAATTACATATAGCTGGACATCAAGTTACGGTAGCTATTCGCGAGACAAGTAACACAACATTTTTAGAAAGTTTAGGGGTCAACGTCGTTAAGATTGACTTTTCTAATTCGGTAGCAATCGGAAAAGTAATAGAGGGGCATGACGTTGTATATAATTGCACAGCAGATGCGAAGCTGCATACGCCAATCAGCTTAGATGCTCCGGTAGAAATAGCATTGACAAGAACATTGATTGAAGCTGCCGCTTTACATGGTGCTTCAAAATTCATTCAGTTAAGTTCAGTCGTACTATATGACTTTCAAACGAACGAGCCTATTGATGAATCCTATATTTCACAACCTGAATACCCAATACAAAGCTTACTACTTGAAAGAGAAAGAATAGTCGAAGAGGTAGGAAGAAAAAACGGAATTACCACCATCTTGTTACGTCCGGCAAGTACAATCGGTGTAAGGGACACCTCATCGTTTTTTGCACGACTCTTTACCGCACATACTAGTGACCTATATCCAATGATCGGTAATGGTACCACTAAAGTTTCCCTTGTTGATACTCGCGACATCGGTCGAGCAATGGCCTGGTTAGGAACCTATCAAAAATCCGAACATGATAATGACATCTTTTTACTTAAAGGATTCGATACAACTTGGGGTCAATTAAAAGCAGAAATAGATCACGCAATCGGAAGAATTGCAAAAACAATAAATTTTTCAGAAGGATTACCATCATTTGCACTAAAAACCTTTACAGTCAACAGGCTATGGAATGACAATAAGATACGAAATATAGGCTTTAAAACGAAATATTCGCTAACTAATTCGGTAGAAGCTGCCGTCCACGACTTAATTAGTCGGAACTCCTTTTGATCATTAACAATAAAGCTGCTCAATTAGGTACGAGTTATAACGACAGAAAATAAGGAAACAAGCTGACCTATGTTGCTAGGTCAGCTTGTTTAAAGGTACTATACCTTAAATTTCGTCACCAACTGATTAAGCGACTCGGACATACGTGATAATTCGCTTGCGGTTGATGCCGTCTCCTCTGTTCCGACTGATGCTTCCTCCGCAACAGCCGCAATATTTTCCACTGATTTTAGTACTTCAGAAGCCTGTGCTGCCTGCTGTTCACTTGCTGCAGCAATTTCCGTGACACGGGTTGATGCCTGATGAATAATCTCCATAATTTCTTCAAATGACTCTCCAGCCTGAGCAGCCTGCTTATTCCCAGCCGTAACAGCTTCAACGGATTCATGCGTATTTTTTTGGATCGATTGAATTAAATTCGCAATCTCTTTTGTTGCCCTGCCGCTGCGTTCCGCTAAGTTACGCACTTCATCAGCTACTACTGCAAATCCTTTACCTGCTTCCCCGGCCCGTGCTGCCTCAATGGCCGCATTTAATGCCAGCAAGTTTGTTTGTTCGGCGATTTCATCGATCATTTCAATAATTTCACCAATGGCAGTAGATTGATCGGATAACTCCTCGACTTTTTGTGCAATCAGCCCCATCGCCTCAATAGAACTGCGAATGACCTCGCCACCTGTTTGAGCCATCCCAACGGCCTGTTCCGAATGGGCCGCGGCCTGCTCGGCATTTTCCGCTACCTGATGGATTGCATCAGCAAACTGATTCATCATTTCATTCACGATTTCCGATGCTCCTGCCTGCTGCTGTGTTCCGCTCGCAATTTCCTGCATGCTGGCGGAAATTTGTTGAGAGCTTGCCGACAAATTCATCGAGTTCGCTTTAATTTCTTTAATAATTTGTGCAAATCCTTTCATCATGGAATTAAAAGACGCAGACAGCAGTCCAATTTCATCACGTGCCTGATTCGTGCTTTGTAAAGTTAAATCCCCTTTTTCAGCACGCAACGCCAAATCAAGCATTTCTCGGACAGGTCGCACAATCATTCGGGAAATAAACAATCCAAATACTACTGAAATGACTACAGCTGCAATAGTCAGGCAAAGAATCATGATGTTGGCACTTTCTGCGTCAGTTGTCATTTGTGTACTCATATTGTCTGCCAGTTTATCATTGTAAGCAGCCAAATCAGTCAGTATCGTATTTACCTTATCTAGAGGTGGCAGTGCATACGTATTAAATACCGTGTACGCCCCGACTTTGTCACCTTTGTCAAGCAAAGCAAGCGCTTTTTCACGTTCCTGACGATACGTGGCTAGTGCATCTTTTAGCTCTTTCCACTTACCCTTCTCCTCCTGGGTAATATTCGTTCCCTCAAAAATGCTTATATCTTGATCTACCTTTTGTATACGTTCTTTAAAGTCAGCGACCAATTTCTGTTCTTGAACCGGGTCCTTCGTCAACATTCTCGTATAAACAATCGCTTCCGTTGCACGTAAATGAGCACGCATATCGTTCAGCACACGAACAGGAATCAAATTATCACGATACATCCTATTCCCCTGTTGCTCCATCTTTGTAAGATAATGATACGAAATATAGCCTACACCAGATAAAAACAGTGCTGCTACGATAATGAGGGTTAAAATTTTGTTTGCTACTTTCATGTTCTGCATCCACATCATGATACCCCACTCCCTTATTATGTCTATATAAAACGAATGACAATATATATTTTACATTATTATAAAAAATTTACATATAAGAGAAAGTGAAACTGATCACAAAGTTTCGATTGTTTGAATCATTATGCCTACTTATACAACGAATCTAATTGCCCATTATAAAAGCCTCGACTGAACACCCCTGCTCAATCAAGGCTTTTTTCAAATTTCACCCATAAAAAGAGGATATCATTCAATGCCCCATGTATTATATAAGAAAGATGAGACATTTGGCTTCTTATATCGCGTGGTTGTGATCGGAACAACTAGAGCAGCCATTATGGAGGAGATATAACATGAACCTGTATAAAAAAGCATGTTTACTCGTAATAAGTGGTATTGTGTTATCCGGTTCGCTTTCCGCATTACATACAGAAGAAGTGCACGGGGCGGTTGTATCCAAACAATCGACATATAAGATTACATACAAGCTTCCATCTAAACAAAAGCTGGCTCAAATCCTACCAACTTTTTCAATTGGTATGAGCAACATAACAATCGCTAACCCTCTGCCTGTATCACTCAGTGAAAAAAATGCATACGGTCCAGGAGACTTTTACGGTTCGTTAGCGGATGGTAGTCAGGCTGCGCATGAAATGTTTTATTCATCGAAAGCAGGCTTTTTGGTAAAAGTCTATCAGTATATCGGCATTCTCTCCCCGATATATCCAGCTGGTACAAGCGAAGCGGAGATTAATCGCACGATAAAAGTCACAGATCCAATAAGCAACGAATACAAAGCAGCACAAAACATACGTTTTACAGCTATGATGCAGGCATTAATTCAGGCAGGCTATGTGACATCCGAAGACATCACAGATGCAAATAAACTGGAGAGTTGTTCGAAAGAATTTATCGCTACGGTACTATACCGTATGTTCAAAGAAGTACGTCCTTACCAAGGAACGGTAGCTCCGACTGATTCAAAAAACGAAGCGGTACGCTGGGCCGTTGAGATTGGGCTTCCTGGCTTTACGTTAGATAAATCCGGAAATGTTCATCCGGAACAAATGATGGACGGTACTGCCATAAATACAATCTTTAATTTTACGACTTTATTTTTACCAGGCAAGAAGACAGCTACCGGTTGGGAGTACTATCAGATGAGCGATGTTCGCTCCCTGACGACTCCTTTTCTGCTGATTAACGGAAAACCCTATAACGAAGTACTCCTTAACAATCCTGCTCTTGAATCCAATCCGAAGATTAGACAACAGATTACTAAAACAAAAACAGCTGCCACTTCGGCCCTTTTGAAGACGATCACAGAAATTCGACAGGATGTGCGAAACCCAAGACTCACAAACCGGAAGAAATGAGAATAAAGCGTAAGCAAACAAGCTGACCTCTATGAGATCAGCTTGTTTTTCTGTCCGCCTTTTTTACGTATATTGTTGAACTTAATTGCGGTCATGAGAAGTTTACTTTAAATCTGGTATGATCGCTTTTACAAGCGAAAGAAAATGAGGCCGGGTACGATTCGCTACTTCCATTACCTGGTCATGTGTAAGCGGAGCCAGTTCTTCTCCGATAGCCATATCGGTTACACACGCAATGCCAAGCACTTTGAGTCCAGCATGGCTGGCCGCAATTACTTCTGGTACGGTCGACATACCGACTGCATCTGCCCCAATCCGAGCAAGCATCGTGAGCTCTGCTGGCGTCATATACGAAGGACCACTAATTCCCGCATACACCCCTTCCTGTACAGCAATACCAAGCTCCCCCGCTTTCGCGCGAGCATGCTTACGATACGCATCCGTATACGCATCCGACATATCCGGGAAGCGTGGACCAAACGTCGGAAGGTTCGCACCGATTAGCGGATGATCACCCGTCCAATTAATGTGATCGCAAATGAGCATCAAATCACCTGGTGCGAATGCTTTGTTCATACCACCGCATGCATTCGTCACAACAAGCGAGGCGATCCCTAACTGCCGCATTACATACACAGGAAGTGTGACCTGCTGCATCGTATACCCTTCATAATAATGAAAACGCCCCTGCATGGCCGCAACCGTTCGTCCTTCAAGTGTCCCGACTACTAGTTCTCCTTTGTGTCCTTCTACAGTCGACACCGGAAAATGTGGAATGTCACCATACGGAATTCGCACTGCATCCGTAATTTCGTCAGCCAACACCCCGAGACCAGACCCGAGAATGAGTCCGACCTCCGGCTTGCGCGGGCCAATCTTCTCCTGAATAAACGCGGCAGAAGCCTCTATCTGCTTCATTCTGTCTCCCATTATACGTCCCCCCGTGGCATCTCCTGTACAATCTCCTTCACAAGCGTCAAAAATGTATGCTTCACTTTCTCAGCCGTCTCCATTACTTCGTCATGCGACAATGGTTGCGGTAAAATACCCGCCGCCATATTGCTAATGCAGGAAATCCCAAGTACACGCAGTCCAATATGACGGGCTACGATCACTTCCGGTACAGTTGACATGCCAACCGCATCACCGCCAAGAATGCGGATCATCCGAATTTCCGCTGGTGTCTCATAACTTGGGCCAAGCATGCCCGCATATACACCTTCTTGTAGCTTAATGCCGCGGCGCTCTGCCACCTGGCGTGCCAGCATCCGCAACTTCGGACAATACGCCGCTGACATATCCGGGAAGCGCACACCAATCGCCTCATCATTCGGTCCAATTAGCGGGTGACGACCAGTCAGATTCAAGTGATCCGAAATCAGCATAAGATCACCCGCTTCATACGATTCGTTCACACCTCCGGCTGCATTCGTCACGATGATACTCGTAACGCCTATCGCTTTCATGACATGAACCGGAAACGTCACCGCATCTAGTCCATGCCCTTCATAGTAATGGAAACGTCCCTGCATCGCGACAACCGTCTTACCGTGAAGCTGTCCGATGACAAGCTGCCCTTTATGCCCCTCTACGGTCGAAATCGGAAAATGTGGAATGTCACCATATGGAATATAAACCGCATCGGTAATTTCATCCGCTAACACCCCGAGACCTGACCCAAGAATCAGTCCGATCTCCGGGCGGGCGGTTGTTTGTTGGGTAATATACGTTTGTACATCATGAATCGCAGCTTGATCTGGCATGAGAATTCCCCCTTATGCGTCTCGTTTTGCAATGTCTTCTAGAAAGCTTGTGCCAATGACTGGCTGTGCCACGCCAAAATTCTCGGCAATCGTCGCACCGATATCCGCAAACGTCCCCCGTACACCTAGATTTTGCGCAGACTGCATCGCGGTATGATACGCGAGCAATGGCACATACTCCCGTGTATGATCCGTTCCATGATGCACGGGATCATTGCCATGATCAGCTGTAATGATAAGCAAGTCATCCGGGCGCAGCGCCGCTATAATCTCAGGCAGACGTGCGTCAAACGCTTCAATCGCATCCCCGTAGCCCTGCGGATTACGACGGTGACCATACAGCGCGTCAAAATCAACCAGATTCACAAAGGCCAGTCCGTGAAAATCACGCTTCATCACATCAAGCAGCTTATCGACCCCGTCCATGTTCGACTTGGTTTTAATCGAATCCGTAACGCCTTCTCCCGCATAAATATCTGAAATTTTGCCGAGTGCAATCGAGTCAAGCCCCGCATCTTTCAGCCGGTTCATCACCGTTTCACCCGGCGGCGCTACCGAATAGTCATGACGGTTTGCCGTGCGTGTAAAATTCCCTGGCTCTCCGATGAAAGGACGGGCAATCACACGCACAACCGAATGTTCGTCATCAAGTGTCAGCTCACGTGCTACCTCACAGATGCGGTACAACTCTTTAAGCGGTACAACTTCCTCATGAGCTGCGATCTGGAATACACTATCCGCTGACGTGTACACAATCACATCACCCGTCCGCATGTGCTCGGCCCCTAGCTCATCAAGAATTTCCGTTCCCGATGCTGGCTTATTGCCCAGCACTCCACGTCCGATGCGTTCACAAAACGGCTTAATCAAGCTATCAGGAAACCCATTCGGCCACGTCTTAAATGGCGTCTTCACTTCAAGTCCCATGATCTCCCAATGCCCGGTTGATGTATCCTTGCCGCGCGAGATTTCTTTCATCTTGCCAAAAGCCCCAATCGCTTGCGTATCTGCCGCTACACCTTGAAGCGGCGCAATACGACCAAGCCCAAGACGCTCTAGATTCGGCACCCGAAGTCCTCCGCGCCGTTCGGCGATATGACCAAGCGTATGAGCACCTGCATCCCCATAATCCGGGGCATCCGGTAACTCTCCAATGCCCACACTATCCAGTACAATCAAAAACACCCGTTGAAAGTCTGCCATATGTATTCCTCCCTGTTGATAGCTGATGTCAAAAACGATAGGAAAGGGCACTTCCCGCTTGCGTGAAAAGTACCCTTTGTTTTATGCCCTCGGATGCGCCTTCGCATACACTTCTTTTAAGCGCGTCTTCGTTACATGAGTATAAATCTGTGTCGTCGAAATATCCGCATGACCAAGCATCTCCTGCACCGAACGAAGATCGGCTCCATTCTCTAATAAATGTGTCGCAAACGAATGCCTGAGCGTATGCGGCGTAACTTCCTTATTGCTGTTCGCAACCTGCGCATATTTCTTAATAATCTTCCAGAATCCTTGCCGTGACAGGCGGCGCCCGTGGTGATTCAGGAACAGCGCTTCATCGCTCCCCCGCTTCTTCAACAGCGGACGGCTGCGTTCAATATAGCCACGCACATTTTCAATCGCCAGCCGCCCAAGCGGAATAATGCGCTCTTTTGATCCTTTGCCAAAACATTTGACAAAACCCATCGCCAGATTCACATCGCTAAGATTCAAGGATACGAGCTCAGACACCCGAATTCCTGTCGCATACAAAAGCTCAAGCATCGCTTTATCCCGCATGCCCGTCGGAATATGTGCATCCGGACCATTCAACAATGTCTCCACTTCCGTTACAGACAACACCTGCGGCAGCTTCTTCTCAATCTTTGGAGACTCTAAGTTCACGCTCGGATCTTTGTCCGTCATTTTCTCTCGCAACAAAAACTGATAAAAAGCCCGAATCGATGCTACATTACGCGATATCGTAGCCGTCGCTCGTCCCTGCTCCTGCAATCGCATGAGATAGCCCATGATTTGTGCCCGTGTTGTCTGATTAATGTCTGTAAAACCTTCTTTTTGCACGTACGTGCAGTATGCGGTCAAATCACGCTGATACGATTCTAGCGTATTTTTGGCCAACCCTCTCTCCACCGTAAGGTAATGGATAAATTGGGTGATCAAATCTTTCATTTCCTGCTCTCCTCAACCATCCCGAAATCGTGCGTACACACGCTAGCATGTCCCATAATTATTTGTATTCCACAATGATACTCGGTTTCCTTCTGTTATACAAAACTTTATTGACCTATTCACCATAGTAATAAAAGTCAAACAGCCGCCGCTTCGTGTCCGCATACATCTGCTCCGCGCCCCCAAGCGATTTCATGACTTTTAAAGATTTTCCATCCGGTTCGTGGTATGGCTGTGCGGGCTTAATCACATCATTCAGATACAAAAACAACTGGTAAAAAATAAACGTACAGGCCATAAAAATGAGCAAGAGCTTCCCCATCTCTGACACGCGTCGATACGATACAAACATCCAAATCCCCTCCAGCGAACTGCATATATGCTCCATCTTATTCGATTGTCTACGTTTTTATACTCGCCTAGCATTTTCATTTTCGCATTGTCATGCTAGAATATGTGGTTGAGTGTACTTTTTAAGAAATAAGGTGTGGATGAACCATGTACAACCACGAAGAAAAAGGAAATGAACGAGTAAAAACGATATTTAGCCGCTTAAATGTGCTCCTGCTTGTTGTGTTTCTCGTTTTCTCTGCGATGATTTTCCGCCTCTCCTATGTGCAAATTGTGAAGGGCGCGAACTTCGAAAAAGAAGCAACGTCAAAGTCAGACAAAAAAGTTCCAATCCTGGCAATGCGGGGCAACATTTACGACCGCAACGGCAACTTAATCGTACACAGCCAGGGCTCGTTTACCGCTGTATTTCAAGAAAAGGATTATATGAACGAAGCGTATTACGTAAACCTTGCGACCAAGCTGGAAAAAATTCTTGCAGGTACAAAAAAAGAAGACTTGCTTAAAAAAATGGATGTGGGCTACGAATTCAAAAACGGCAAAGTCGAACGTACGATGCGCATGACAAGCAAATTTCTTGAAAAGGATCTGAAATATGATCTGTCGCAAAAAGAAATCGCGTATCTCGCCGAGCATCGCAGCGAGCTCGATGGGATCACGGTCGTCACAAAGCCTATTCGTGTCTATGATCCAAATCAAGTTGCTGTACAGGCAATCGGCTATGTGCGCCCGTTCAACGTTGCCGAAAATCAGGGCAACGAATACTATCTGGCACGCAAAGATTCGTATCTACCAAATCAGATGGTCGGATATGATGGAATTGAACGCAGTTACGAAGACCAACTGCGCGGTGAAAATGGCTATCGCCTGTATCAGGTAGCTGCCAACCAGACAATCCTGCAACAAATTAAGGAAGTTCCGCCAAAACGAGGCAACAACCTGTATCTGACGATTGATGAGCGCGTACAGCTTGACACCCGTAATTTTATTAAAGACTTCCTGCCAAAACTGCGCGGAACCGGTAAGAATGCGTACAATGCCCGCAACGCCTATGCAGTAGCAATCGAAGTCAAAACGGGCCGAGTTATCGCCATGGTCAGCTACCCAGAATACGATCCGAATATCTGGACATCTGGACCGGATAAAGAAACGTACGAGGCGAACCAGTATTCATTCCCGAACGGTACAATCAACAGTGCCCCGCACGACGTTCGTCCGAAGACCGGTGACGATGCCGCATTAGAAACATATAAGCATCCGGCCTCTATCCTTCCATCTGGTTCGGTTCTCAAGCCAGCGACGGTTCTAACGGGTCTTGCAGAAAAGGTCATCACGCCTGATGACACATGGTCAGACCCTGGTGCTTATCGATATGGTTCTTCAGCAGGGGACGTCATTCACAATGACAGCAACCATAATTACGGCTTATTAACTCCACAACGGGCACTTAAGTTCTCGTCTAATACGTATATGGCCCGGGTTGGTAAAGCACTACGTGATAAGTTAGGCAAGGATACGATCTTTACGTATCAGAAATACCTCCGTGCCTTCGGCCTGGGTATCAAAACCGGGATCGATTTGCCGAATGAATCAAGCGGTAAGGAAGATTTCCTTGTAATGAATGCAAAATATGGTCCAACTGCTGCGATGGTACAAGCTTCCTTCGGTCAGCAAGGTCGCTATACTACCATGCAGCTTGCTCAGTACACAGCGACACTGGCAAGTAAGGGTGTTCGCTATCGTCCGCAGTTAGTAGACCGGATCGTAGACAATAATGGTAAAGTAGTCCAGTCATTCAAACCAGAAGTTCTGAGCAAACTGAATCTCCCGGACGAGTACTGGCGAGTTGTACACCAGGGAATGGTCATGGTTACGACCGAACAAGGGGGTACAGGGGTAACCGCCTTTGCCGGATTCCCGTACCATGTAGCGGCTAAAACCGGTACATCTCAGCAAGATATTTACGTTCCTAGCTCTGTCGACTTCTCGAAAAAAGTAACCTGGCACAAAGCTAACAAGATTAATAACGGGGTGTTTATTTCATTCGCTCCCGCTGAAGATCCAAAGCTTGCGGTTGCAGTTATCGTTCCGGAAGGTGGCTATGGTAGTCAATCTGCCGGTATGATCGCACGGGCGATCTATGACTCGTATAATAAACACGTTGGCCTTGGTCCAATAGATAAGCCGTATGTTCCTGCGACTGCGGCTCCGAATACAACGAAGAAATGATGAAAGGACTGTCCTGTGAGCGATTTACAGGGCAGTCCTTTTTTGTCGTTCGACAACGTGTGAAGGTGGGGTACTCAAGATAAAACAAAAAAGAGGCGAGTCCCACTCGTCCGATCCTGACGTGTGAGACATTGCCCCTCTATACTTTCAATCCATATACATTAATTAATGAAAATCAGGATTTCGCCACTCCATAAGAAGTGCATTATTACCCGAGCGAACATCATGGAGATAATTGTGCACGACATGCAACGGGATACGACCACAGTGCATCATAAATGTAATAACCGGATCTTTCAGGCGGCCTGCCACTACTGCGGATACGTACTGCTCCGGTGTAAGTTGTGCCTTATATGCACAATAGCCCGGCATACGTACCGCACCGATCAAGCGGCGCAACCCAAGATGCTGTACCAATTCATAGCCTTTAAACATTAATTGTTTTCCGATGCCAAGTTTGCGATACATCGGATTTACCTGAAGGTCTGCGACGTATAACGTGTCGCCTGCTTCGTTATGCGAATGAGCCAGATACCCATGGTCTGTTACTTCTTCCCACGTATGCTCGGCTTCTGCCATCTCATCCGTAATAAATGTCGTCATCGTGCCGACAATCTCCTCTTCATACTCGGCACAAAGCGCTCCTTCTTCAAACACATCAATATGACTTTGCAGCTGCTCTACACTCCAAAGATCATCTTGCGGCCACGGCGGTGGATACACCACTTTTTCCATTTCTTTAATGCCTTCAAAATCATCCTGTGAATACGTACGAATGACAAGGTCGTGTTCGTCCTTTACTTCCTGCTTCCATGTTAACCTGTCAGCTTCATCATTCTGAGAGCTAACAAACATAAAAATAACCTCCTATTTTTCCCATCTCGCTATATAAGCAATGAGAATGGTACCTATAGTATACCACAGATGAGCGAGACAAATTAGGTTACGAAAAAAGCCGTCCCGTTCGCCATATTCTGGCTTTTGGGACAGCTTCACTTTGTCTACATTTGTGGTTTTGGTTTGCTAACTTCGTCCAGGTCAACATTGTCGATACAGCGGTGACATACACCATGAAATGACAAACGATGATCCAAAATATGAAAGTGAAACTTTTCACTGACAGCCTGCTCCACTTCGCCAAGAAGATCTTCATGAATCTCATCTACTGTGCCGCATTCCACACATATTAAATGATGATGATGATGTTCAGCATCTTCATTACGGAAATCGTAACGTACCGCGCCATCACCAAAATTCACTTTATCGAGAATGCCAAGCTCACTCATTAGCTCTAACGTACGGTATACAGTCGCAAGGCCGGTTTCCGGAGCTTTCTGTTTGACAAGCAGCCAGACTTCTTCGGCGGATAGATGCTTTTCTTCATTTTCGAGCAACACCCGAAGTGTCGCTTCCCGCTGCGGAGTCAGCTTATAACTACTTTCATGCAATTGCTGTCTGATTCTCTCAATTCGTTCTTCCATCACAGACCCTCCCCGAGCAGCTTTCATACATGATTATTATAGTGGAGGGTGTATACTGAGTCAAATATAATTCTTATTTAATAATAACTATTATAAATTTCATCACTGCTGCACTTGCATGCTTCATCAGTGCAGGTGAGATAAATGCTTCAAAAGCTGCTGCCACCGTCATCACTCCACCCATGATGAGAATGAGCAGACTATACATGAGAAACCGTGGATAAATAGCTCCACCCCGCTTCATAAATCGTGACTGAATCAACTGCATCGAAAACGATACACCCGCTGTCGCTACAATAATGACAACTGGAATCACCAGCAGGTTTTGCGGAAGTACAGACACCACAGCAAAATACAAACCTTCCCAGTGAAGCTGGTTCACTAAAAATCCAACAGTAAAGCCAAGTACTACTCCTTTGAGGAAGACCATTAACAGAATGAGCGGCAGCCCGATGACAGACAGGCCGAGCAGCCACATAAACCCAAGGTACTTCAAGTAATGACCGAGCGAATTTTGAAAACTGCGCACAGGCTCAGCAATGTTGTCCGTTTTTAGTTCATGAAAAAACTGACTTACATACATGTACAGTTCCTGCTTTTGCGTCAACCCAAGTGAATTAACTACGACTGCCCCAAAACCAAGCCCCATCACAAACAGCACGGTCGTAAACAAATAAAGCGATGAATTCTCGCGCAGATTTTGCTGGAATGTTTGTCCCCATTTACCGCGTGCCATCGGATTTCTCCCCTCTGTTCAACTTACCGTCATATATATGACGAACAGAGAGGACTTATGCATAACGATTATGCGTGTGTTTCAATCTGCCAGGCATACACAGCCATGATGGTTTTCGCATCACAAATCTCACCAGCCGCAATGAGCTGCTGGGCTTCTTCAATGGTGATGTGCATCAACTCGACGAATTCATCCTCATCCGGCTTTGCTTCTCCCGCTATCAAGCCATTCGTACGATACAGATGAATGATTTCATTTGCAAAACCAGGTGATGTATAACACGAAGCTACATGCTGCATTGTCTGCGTCGTATAGCCTGTCTCTTCTTCTAGCTCACGGTGCGCACATACGACAGGTTCCTCTCCTGGCTCCAGCTTCCCGGCCGGAATCTCCACAATGGTACGCTCAAGCGGCTTGCGGAACTGGCGCACAACGACTAGGCGATTGTCGTCTGTAATCGCCATCACCGCAACCGCCCCCGGATGAGTGACAATTTCACGGGATGCTGTTTTTCCATTTGGAAGTTCTACCTCGTCCACTTTTAAGGTGATCACTTTTCCTTCATAAATCGTTTGACTGCTAACTGTTTTCTCGTTCATATTCTATCCTCATTTCCGACAAATAGTATTCTCCTGTTTATTGAATCATAACAAGGAAGAGAAATCCATTGTCTGAAGAAAGCGGGCTGCGTAATACATATGAGCAAAAAAAAGAGCATCCTCCTCTATCCCTCGTTTCATCGTCGTAAGCGGAATAGCATAGTCATCTGTAATTTCTCCCCATATTTTCACCGGAAGTGTCTCATGCAAAATAATAGTATGAGACACCGATTGTTCTCCCCACTCATCTGCCAACTCCTGCGCCGTATTAATGACAAGCGATGTATCCCGTAAAAAACGCAGAACCGTTCGTGTATGATGACTAACCCCTTGATGCCGGGTGCGCTTATCTGCTTTGCTTACGCGTGGAAGCAAAATCGGAAGGCCACCGAGACTGCGTATAGCTTGCACAATTGCGATCTGCTCCATGCCGCTAAAACCAAATGGCGTTGCCGTTCCAACCGTTCCCGGCCCTGGTGCCACAATCACAATATCAGCCTGCCACACCAATCTTGCAGCCACTAATGCCGTGTACAGATTGATACATTCACTATCTCCACCAAACACATGTCCATATGTAATCACTGCGCTTATTTTTCCCGCTTGTCGCAGCGCTCGTACATGCTCACTAAGCGCAAGTGGCTGCGCCCCACCTTCACTCATGATATACACAAGTCGATATGGACTTCTGCTTTTATCATGATGTAAGGCTAATGCAAAAGCCGGCAGCATACTATGCAGCTCTCCAACTACGACCGGCATGCCTTTCAATGCGTCTTCCCTTACTGCAGAAAACTGTTCATGATATGGGCTCCCCGGCTCTTCTACCGCCAGGACTGCATGCTGAAATGGGGTGTACCGCCCTTTCATAATATGTCCGTTTTTCCGATGTAGCGGCTGTTGTGGTATATCAATGTCCTTATCTCCAGATCGTGCCGCGACGAAATGATACCCTCCGCTTCCAAGTCCGAGCAGAACGGCTGTCGTATTTAGAAGCACCCGCTCGCCTGCTTCTATCTTCCCAAGCCAGTGCGGATAATGCAGCGCCCGCGCTTCTTCTCCCGCAATCTCTACTTCGACTTCCTGTATATCATTCTCGGTTCGTACAATACGCAGTACGGTTCCGTATGCCCATGTGATCATCCGTTTTCCCTCCTTTCAGTTAAAGAAGGTTATGCAGACTTTTGGTGAAAAAGCACGCTAAAAAGGATGCCTCGATCATGCGAGACATCCCTACATACAGTTATGATTCAGCTACCGTTTCCTTACAAAGTGCTACCACAAGTTCGGCTGTTTTGACGAGCTCTTCTACCGGAATTTTTTCTTTCGTTGTGTGAATGTTTTCGTACCCAATCGCCAGATTCGCCGTTGGAATGCCATAGCCAGACAAAACGTTCGCGTCACTTCCACCACCGCTTGCCAACAGATTCGGCTTACGCCCGACTGCTTTCACACCCACTACTGCGCGCTGGACCACTTCATCCGCTTCTGAGAATTTGAAACCCGGATATGCGATCTCAATCTCAATGTCCACACTTGCTCCAAATTCAGCCGCTGTCCCTTCAAACGCCTGTTTCATTTTTTCGAGTTGGGCATCCAGATTCTCACGCACCAGACTGCGTGCCTCTGCATGTACGATCGCTTTCTCGCATACAATGTTTGTCGGTCCCACACCTTCAAAGCTGCCGACGTTCGCTGTCGTCTCACGATCAATCCGGCCAAGCGGCATGCGAGAAATCGCTTTGCTTGCCACCTGGATCGCACTAATACCTGCTTCTGGATTTACACCCGCATGCGCGGAACGACCGTGGATGACCGCTGTAAATTTAGCCTGATTCGGCGCAGCAATAATAATGTCACCTACTTTTCCATTGCTGTCGAGTGCGAAGCCATACTTTGCCGTAAGCAGGGTCGGGTCTAATACTTTAACACCTTGCAAGCCTGACTCTTCCCCAACCGTGATAAGGAATTGAATCGTCGCATGCGGCGTATTCGTTTCTTGCAAAACTCGCACCGCTTCAAACATCGCGGCAATCCCGGCTTTATCATCGCTTCCTAGAATGGTTGTACCATCTGAGACGATATAGCCATCCTGAATGCTCGGCTTAATGCCTGTACCCGGCACGACTGTGTCCATATGACATGTAAAATAAATCGTCGTTCCTTCCGCTGTTCCCTGAAGTGTCGCCACGATGTTCCCGGCTTCATGGTCGGTTTTGGATGCAGCATCGTCCTCAACAACCGTAAGCCCAAGCTCTGTAAACTTTGCTTTCAGCACATCACAAATCGCTCGTTCATGCTTAGTTTCACTATCTACTTGAACGAGTTCCATAAACTCGGTTACAATCCGTTCCTTATGTACCATAAAAAAACACCCTCCTATGTTGTATAAAAGACACGTACAACTATACGGTGTCTATTATACATAACAGCAGAGGGTGTTTCCACTAATTACATATCGTTATCTTGGTGTGCGACGCATGCGGGCCAGTCGCTCCGCCCCTGCATCGCGTGCCGGGAATGTGCGCATATACAACTGATTGTATGCGCGATTCTGAACGACCTTGCGCGTATTCATAAGCGCATGACGACCAGCCTGCTTCCAGTTCAGCGTCCCAGTATCTTCTGTCGAAAAAGCTTGGCTACCTTCATCCACTAGCTGCGTGCTAGCTGTATCTTCTACAGCTACCGCAGCCTCCATAACTGCTACTACTTCGCGTTCAAGTGTCTGATTCATGCTACCCTACCCCTTACAGCGGAATATTTCCGTGTTTTTTCGCCGGGCGCATTTCTCGCTTGTTGCGCAGCATTTCCAGTGCTTCCTGAAGCTTCTGGCGCGTTTCGCGTGGGTCGATAACATCGTCAACCATACCGCGGCGTGCTGCTACATACGGATTTGAGAACTGGTCGCGATATTCCGCGATTTTTGCCTGGCGTGTTTCCGCCGGGTTCTCGCTGTTTTCGATCTCACGGGCAAAGATGATATTCGCTGCACCTTCCGCACCCATTACCGCGATTTCTGCATTCGGCCATGCGTATACAATGTCCGCGCCGATCGCTTTCGAGTTCAGGGCTACATACGCGCCACCAAATGCTTTGCGAAGAATAACAGTAATCTTCGGAACAGTTGCTTCCGAGTACGCGTACAGAATTTTTGCACCGTGACGAATGATTCCGCCGTGCTCCTGGTTAATACCAGGGAAGAAGCCTGATACGTCTTCAAATGTAATAAGCGGAATATTAAACGCATCACAGAAACGGATAAAACGGGACAGCTTGTCAGACGAGTTAATATCAAGTCCACCCGCCATGAATTTCGGTTGGTTCGCAATCAGACCAACGGAATGACCGTCAATGCGACCAAAGCCGATTACGATGTTTTTCGCGAAATCTGGCTGGATTTCCATGAAATCACCGTTATCAACAATACGCTCAATTACTTTGCGCACATCGTATACTTTCGTAGTGGCAATCGGCACAATCTCAGCAAGCTCGTCATCCCAGCCATCATTTTTCTTGCGCTCATACGGCACAGCTGGCGCGTCTTCCATGTTATTCTGCGGCAGGAAGCTAAGCAGACGGCGAATTTCTTCGAGCATTTCTGGCTCGGATGGAGATGTAAGATGTGCGTTTCCGCTGATCGAAGCGTGTACTTTTGCTCCGCCAAGGTTTTCAGATGAAATCTTTTCACCGGTTACAGCTTCGATTACTTTTGGTCCGGTAATGAACATCTGACTTGTTTTTTCTACCATGCAGACAAAGTCAGTAATGGCCGGAGAATACACCGCACCACCCGCGCACGGTCCCATAATTACCGAGATCTGCGGAATTACACCGGAATAAACAGAGTTGCGATAGAATACATGGCCATAGCCATCAAGCGATTCTACCCCCTCCTGAATACGTGCACCACCGGAATCATTCAAGCCGATCATCGGTGCGCCGTTTTTCGCAGCAAGGTCCATTACTTTCGCAATCTTCTGTGCGTGCATCTCTCCAAGTGCACCACCGAATACTGTAAAGTCCTGCGAGAAGATGAATACGAGGCGACCGTTTACTTTACCGTATCCAGTTACAACACCTTCGCCTGGTCCTTCCATTTTTTCCATACCAAAATTCGTGGTACGGTGCTCGATAAACGGATTCAGTTCTACGAATGTATTCGGGTCAAGAAAAATATCAATCCGCTCGCGTGCGGTTAACTTGCCCCGGTTATGCTGGGCGTCAATCCGCTTATCGCCACCGCCGAGTTCAACTTTGCGGCGGCGTTCGTACATCTCATCGATTTTGTCATACATCGTGCTCATAATACAAAAATCCTCCTATCCAAATCCAATCTCTATTTATATACGTAGCGGAAAAAGGCGGACTGGAATCCGCCTTATTTCCTCATTATTCCATATTTAGTGTTTGTCTTCGTGTCCTGTTGGCGCAGTAGCTTCTGCTTTCTGACACAGCTCAAGCAAGACACCGCCCGTTGCTTTCGGATGCAGGAATGCAACCATGTTGTTATGCGCACCAAGTTTCGGTGTTTCCGTAATCAGCTTTACGCCTGCTTCTTTCAGAGTAGCAAGGCGCTCTGTCTGATTGTCTACTTTGAGCGCAACATGGTGGATGCCTTCGCCCTTCTTCTCAATGAATTTCGCAATCGCACTTTCCGGGCTTGTCGGCTCTAACAGTTCAATGTGAGTTTCTCCGATTTCAAGAAATGCCACACGAACATGTTCGCTTTCTACTGTTTCAAAGCCTGTTAACTTCAGGCCGAGCACTTGCGTATAGAACTTCACAGATTCATCGAGGTTTTTTACAGCGATGCCGATATGCTCGATTTTTTCTGGAGATGACATAAGCGGCTCTGTACCCGCATCCGCTACATTAAGCTTGTGACGGATAAAATCTGCCGCATCTTTTGTGTTTGTTCCTGGTGTAAACACCTGCGCCACGCCGCTCTCTTCAAGGAACGGAATATCCTCATCCGGAATTACACCGCCGCCGATTACAAGAATGTCATCTGCCCCTTGCTCTTTGAGCAGACGGATTACTTCCGGGAACAACTCATTATGTGCACCAGACAAGCAGGACAGACCGATTACACTTACGTCTTCCTGAATCGCACTCGCTACGATCTGCGCCGGTGTTTGACGCAGGCCTGTGTAGATTACTTCCATACCTTCATCACGCAGCGCCTGGGCGATAACCAGTGCGCCACGATCATGTCCATCTAGACCTGGCTTAGCTACTAATACGCGAATTTTCTTCTCCATCTGTCTTGTTCCTCCCCGTTATACAGCCCGGTACTCGCCGAATTCTTCACGCAGCACACCACAAATCTCGCCGATTGTTGCATATACACGCACCGCATCGAGAATAAGTGGCATCAGGTTATCCGTACCTTGTGCACCAGCTCGAAGCGCTTCGAGCGCTGTCTGCACTTTGTCGTTGTCCCGGCGTGCACGCAGCTCTTCTAATTTGGCACGCTGTACTTTGCCGAGGCTTGGGTCTACGCGGAGCAGTTCCGGCTGCTTCTCGCCTTCGATGCGGAACTTGTTCACGCCGACCACAACTTCTTCGCCGCTTTCCACTTGCTTTTGGAACTCATATGCTTTCTCGTGAATTTCACGCTGCATGTAGCCTTGCTCAACCGCTGCAACAGCACCGCCAATGTCCTCGATCTTTTTCATGTAATCGAGTACTTGCTGCTCAATCTGATCTGTCAGACTTTCCACAAAGTATGAACCAGCCAGTGGATCAACCGTATCGGTTACACCTGTTTCGTATGCAATGATCTGCTGCGTACGCAGAGCAATACGTGCTGATTCTTCTGTTGGAAGCGCAAGTGCTTCGTCACGGGAGTTCGTGTGCAAGCTCTGTGTACCGCCAAGAACGGCCGCAAGCGCCTGCACGGTAACGCGAACAATATTATTATCCGGCTGCTGGGCTGTCAGCGTAGAACCGCCTGTTTGCGTGTGTACGCGGAACTGCCAGGACTTCGGATTTTTCGCACCATACTTCTCTTTCATCAGGCGAGACCAGATGCGGCGTGCCGCACGGAACTTCGCGATTTCTTCAAAGAAGTTGTTATGACCGTTAAAGAAGAACGAAAGCTGCGGCGCGAAATCATCAACATCAAGACCAGCCTTGATCGCCGCTTCTACATATGCCACAGCATCCGCAAGCGTAAACGCTACTTCCTGCACAGCTGTAGAACCGGCTTCACGAATGTGATAGCCGCTGATGCTAATCGTGTTCCATTTCGGAACATTGTTCGCGCAGTATTCAAAAATATCAGTAATCAATCGCATCGACGGCTTTGGTGGGAAAATGTATGTGCCGCGTGCAATGTATTCTTTAAGAATGTCATTCTGAATGGTTCCAGACAGTTTCTCAGACGGTACGCCTTGCTTCTCGCCGACTGCAATGTACATCGCAAGCAGGACAGATGCCGGGGCATTGATCGTCATTGACGTACTTACTTTGTCAAGTGGGATACCATTGAGTAGTAATTCCATATCTTCAAGTGAATCAATCGCTACGCCTACTTTCCCTACCTCGCCGGTAGACATCGCATCATCGGAATCGTAGCCGATCTGTGTTGGCAGGTCGAACGCACAGCTTAAGCCAGTCTGACCTTGCTCCAACAAATATTTGAAACGCTTATTTGTTTCTTCTGCAGAACCGAAGCCTGCATACTGACGCATCGTCCAAAAACGACCACGGTACATCGTTGGCTGTACGCCACGTGTGTACGGATATTCACCCGGAAGACCTGATTTCTCCATGTACTCTTCTGTCAACTCATCTGGTAAATAAACCCGTTCCACTTCCATACCGGAAGAATTCGTAAATGTTTCTTTGCGCTCGGGTACTTTAGCAAGGCGTGCTTCTACCTTCTCCTGCCAGCTTTGTAGCGCTTTTTTTCCTTTGTTTTTACCCATGGTTTTCCCTCCTCGCAGAACACTCCGTTATTATGTCTCTCTCTGTAACTCTGGATATGGAACTCTGCAATTGTTCCAATCTTTCTACATATTCGATTCCCGTCCGCAAAATCCTTCTTATTTCGACAATTTTTCTTCAGGAAAAAAGCGGGCATTTTCGCCCGCTTTTTTGTGTTTATCCTTAGTATATACTTGTATCTAAACTGTATGCTTCAAGTTTCTGCTTCACACTTTGTAAGAATCGTCCACAAACAAGGCCATCTAATACGCGATGATCAAGCGACAGGCATATATTGGCCATATCACGAATCGCAATCATATCATCAATAACAACCGGACGCTTTACAATCGATTCGATACTGACAATGGCTGCCTGCGGATGGTTGATGATCGGTGCAGAAAGTACCGAGCCAAATGATCCGGTATTGTTTACCGTAAAAGTACCGCCTGCCATGTCATCTGGAGTCAGCTTTCCGGCACGAGTTTTTGCTGCTAGTTCATCGACTGCACGAGCAATTCCATAAATACTCTTCTGATCCGCATCTTTTATAACGGGAACGTACAACGCATCATCTGTTGCTACGGCAATCGAGATGTTAATGTTTTTACGGAGAACGATATGGTCACCCGCCCATACTGAATTCATGACCGGGTACTCCTTGATCGACTCAACAACGGCCTTAATAAAGAATGGCAGGAACGTAATGTTGAAGCCTTCTTTCGCCTTGAATTCTCCTTTGATACGATTGCGCAGCTTCACCAGATTCGTCATATCGACTTCCATCATCGTCCAGGCGTGCGGTGCCTCATGCTTGCTCTGCGTCATCCGATTCGCAATCGCACGGCGTACCGGCGTAACTGGAATTTGTGTATCACCTGGATACGACGGCACAGATACAGGCTGCGGGCGGGATACTGGAGCAGATGGCTGTGCGACTGGCGGAGCGGACACAGCTATTGTTTGAACAGATGGCATCTCTTCTTCTGCGGTCTGGGCCGCAATCTGCGGGGATGCTGCAACCGTTCCCGGAGCGGCGGCTGTCCCACCATTTTCGATGAAGGCGAGCACATCCTTGCGCGTAATACGTCCTTCACTTCCGGTTCCATTTACTTGATTCAGGTCAATTCCGTGTTCCTGCGCAAGTCGCATAACAGCTGGAGAATAACGTTTACCCGAGGCTTTAGCTGCTGCAGGAGCACCTGCTGCCTGCTGCGGCACAGATGGAGCAGGTGCTAGCTGTGCTGCTGGCGTTGTCGCCTGTGGTTTTACTTCTGGCGCTGGAGCGTCCCCTTCCACCTCGATATAGCAGATGAGCGCGCCAACTGCGAGTGTATCGCCTTCTTCGGCGACAAGCTGCGTCACTTTTCCTTCTACAGTCGAAGGAACTTCCGCGTTTACTTTATCAGTTGTCACTTCACAAAGCGGTTCGTATTTTTTTACGTAATCACCCGGTTTCACGAGCCAGCGGGCGATTGTGCCTTCTGTTACGGATTCCCCAAGTTGGGGCATGAGTACTTCTGTTGCCATTACACCCACTCCTTCCTAGAATGCTGCCAGCTCGCGCATCGCGGCGGCTACTTTGTCCGGGTTTAGCATAAAGAATTTTTCCATCGGCGGGCTGTACGGCATCGCTGGCACATCAGGTCCTGCTAGTCGCTGAATTGGTGCATCAAGGTCAAACAGGCAGTGCTCCGCAATTACAGCCGCCACTTCCCCACCGACACCGCCGGATTTGTTATCTTCATGAATAATGAGTACCTTACCTGTTTTCTTCGCGGCTTCCACAATGCCTTCCACGTCAAGCGGGTACAACGTGCGCAGGTCCAGAATATGAGCGCTAATTCCTTCTTCCGCCAGCTTCTCGGCTGCCTGCAATGCAAAGTGGAGCGTCAGCCCGTAGCTGATTACGGTAATATCCGTTCCTTCTCGTTTAACATCGGACTTGCCGAGCGGAACTACATAATCGGTTTCTGGCACTTCGCCTTTAATCAACCGGTAGCAGCGCTTATGTTCAAAGAATAGAACCGGATCCTCATCGCGAATCGCTGCTTTCAGCATACCCTTCACATCATACGGTGTGGACGGTGCAACCACTTTCAGGCCCGGCGTGCTTGTAAACAACGCTTCCACGCTCTGGGAGTGATACAACGCACCGTGTACACCCCCACCATACGGAGCACGGATCACGAGCGGACAGTGCCAGTCGTTATTCGAGCGATAGCGCATTTTCGCTGCCTCGCTTATAATCTGATTGAACGCTGGCATGATAAAATCGGCAAATTGCATTTCAGCAACCGGACGCATGCCGTATGCGGCAGCTCCAATCGCCACACCGGCAATCGCTGACTCTGCAAGCGGTGTATCAATAACACGCTGCTCACCGAACTCTTCATATAAGCCGCTCGTTGCACGGAATACACCGCCACGAACGCCGACATCCTCGCCAAGCACGAATACTTTCGGGTCGCGCTGCATTTCCTCGCGCAGCGCCTGGGTGACCGCATCGATGTATGAAATAACTGCCATTTTCGCTTCCCCCTTATTCCGCGTATACGTGACGCAGCGTGTCTTCCGGTGCCGGATACGGTGCGTTCTCCGCGTATTCTGTCGCTTCATCTACTTCGTGCGCTACCCGTTCGCCTATTTCCTTCTCGGTTGCGTCATCAAGCAGACCGACTTCACGGAGATAGCTTGCAAAACGAAGCAGCGGATCTTTCTTCTTCGCGTCTTCCACTTCTTCACGCGAGCGATATGCACGATCGTCGTCATCACTAGAGTGCGGCACCAGACGGTATGTTACCGCCTCGATGAGCGTCGCTCCTTCGCCACGACGTGCACGGTCTACTGCTTCTTTCGTTGCTTTATATACTTCAATCGGGTCGTTTCCGTCCACTGAGATGCCCGGGAAACCGTAGCCAAGTGCCCGGTCAGCTACACTGTTGCAGGCAAGCTGCTTCGTGATCGGAACCGAAATCGCATACTTATTGTTTTCGCAGAAGAAAATAACAGGTAATTTATGCACACCGGCAAAGTTCGCTCCTTCATGGAAATCCCCCTGATTGCTGGAGCCTTCGCCAAACGATGTAAACACCGCCAGGTCCTTGCCTTCCATCCGTCCTGCAAGCGCCAGACCAACCGCATGCGGTACCTGGGTCGTTACCGGGCTTGATCCTGTGAGAATGTTATGCTTGCGACCGCCGAAATGTCCCGGCATTTGTCGTCCACCGCTGTTCGGATCTTCTGCCTTCGCAAACGCGGACAGCATCATGTCACGTGCTGTCTGACCGAATACGAGCACAAGACCCATATCGCGATAGTACGGGCACGCATAGTCTTTCTGCGGATCAAACGCGAACGCAGCCCCAATTTGTGCTGCCTCCTGTCCCTGGCAGGAGATTACAAACGGAATTTTACCTGCCCGATTCAACAACCACATGCGCTCATCTACTTTACGCGCGAGTAGCATGTAGTAATACATATCAAGTACTTGCTTATCCGTTAACCCGGCTTCCTGGTGACGAAGTTGTGCCATCGTAAGGTCCCTCCCTGCTTATGAATGAATCGCTTTGCCGTCGACAGCAAGTGCTGCCTCGCCCATAATTTCCGACAATGTTGGGTGTGGGTGAATCGTATGTCCGATCTCCCACGGGGTAGCGTCAAGTACGCGGGCAAGCGCTCCTTCTGCGATCAGATCGGTCACATGCGGTCCGATCATATGCACACCGAGCACATCATTTGTGTCCGCATCTGCAACAATTTTGACGAATCCGTCCGGCTCCCCGTATACGAGCGCCTTTCCAATGGCACGGAAATGGAACGTCCCTGTTTTTACGTTATGCCCTTTGTCTTTCGCTTCCGTTTCCGTCAGGCCGACATTCGCCACCTCTGGACGGCTGTATGTGCATTTCGGAACCATTGTATAATCAATCGCATGCGGATTTTGCCCCGCCATATGTTCTACTGCGACAATTCCTTCGTGTGACGCAACGTGTGCAAGCTGCAGACCGCCGATCACATCGCCAATCGCGTAAATATGCGCTTCTCCTGTCTGATACATGCTGTTGACTTGAATGACGCCGTGTTCCACTTTCGCTTCTACATTGTTCAATCCGATATCTTCAATGTTCGCCTGACGTCCAACCGAGACGAGAATTTTCTCTGCCTCAAATGTCACTGTGGAGCCATTCTGTTCTGCCTGAATGGTCACACCGTCATCCGTGCTGGCAAACGTATCCGCCAGCACGCGAGCACTCGTATGCACCTTAATTTTCCGCTTTTTCAGTAGACGCTCCATTTCTTTGCTAATCGCTTCATCTTCAAGCGGTAAAATGCGGTTCGCATATTCCACAACGTGCACATCCACACCGAGATCATTCAGCAAGGACGCCCACTCAATGCCAATCACTCCACCGCCGATAATGAGCATCGACTTCGGTAATTCTGTCATCGCGAGCGCTTCGTCGCTCGTCAGTACGAACTCTCCATCAACCGCAAGACCTGGCAGCGAACGAGGACGGGAACCGGTCGCAATGAGCACGAACTTCGGCAGCAAAATTTCTGCGTTGCCATCCGGGTATTCGATATTGATCGCTCCTGCCTGCGGCGAGAAAATAGACGGCCCCATAATGCGGCCTGTTCCGTGATACACATCGATTTTCCCCTGCTTCATTAGATGCTGAACACCTTTATGAAGCTGGTCAACAATACCCTGCTTTCGCTCCTGCATGCGAGTGAAGTTAACCCCGATCTCGCCGGTTTCAACTCCGTATTCAGCTCCATTTTTAAGCGTATGGTATACCTCAGCACTGCGCAGCAGCGCCTTACTTGGAATACAGCCACGATGCAGGCATGTTCCACCGAGCTTATCTTTTTCGACTATTGCTGTTTTCATTCCGAGTTGAGCGGCGCGGATCGCGGCTACATAACCGCCTGTGCCCCCGCCGAGAACGACTACATCATACTCGTTCGACATGTTCACGTTCCTCCATTACTTTATTTATGATGGATACGGGATAAAGCATGCTTGCCATCGCGCAGGAATGTGCTGCGGGAGCGCTGGACACGAGCGATGCGCTCTTCACACATGCGGTCCGCCGCTTTATATGTTGGAATGCCGTCCCGTTTGGAAATCTCAATAACCGCCTGAATGTTTCCATAAATCGTTTCTACCTTTTTCATTGCGCGGTCCCGGTTGTAGCCTTCAAGCTCATCCGCCACATTGATCAGGCCGCCCGCATTAATGATATAGTCAGGTGCATACACAATGCCTCTCTCCTGCAAAATATCTCCATGACGGTCTTCTTTCAATTGATTGTTAGCTGCACCTGCCACGACGCGTGCTGTAAGCTGTGGAATGGTTTCATCATTAATGATGGCTCCAAGCGCACACGGGGAAAAGATGTCGCACGTCTGGCTGTAAATGTCACCCGGATCAACCGCTTTCGCTCCAAAATCGTCGACCGCACGCTGTACGTTATCTTTATTAATGTCCGTAACAATCAGATGTGCACCTTCTTCATGCAGATGGCGGCATAAATTATACGCTACATTTCCCACGCCCTGGACGGCAATAGTTTTACCGCTTAAGTCGTCTGTACCAAACGCCGCTTTAGCTGCTGCCTTCATTCCTCGATACACACCATATGCTGTAACCGGGGACGGATTGCCGCTGCTGCCAAATGCCGGAGATACACCGGTTACATAATCTGTTTCGAGATGAATCAGGTCCATATCGGCCACCGTTGTTCCTACATCCTCGGCTGTAATATAGCGACCATTCAATCCCTGGATATAACGACCAAATGCACGAAACATTTCCGGATTTTTGTCGGTGCGCGGATTGCCGATGATAACCGCTTTACCTCCACCGAGATTCAGGCCTGCACCTGCTGCCTTGTATGTCATGCCGCGCGCTAAGCGCAGTGCATCTTCAATTGCTTCCGATTCGGAGGCGTATGTCCACATACGCGTACCACCAAGTGCTGGACCAAGTGTTGTGTCATGAATGGCAATAATTGCTTTCAATCCAGAGTTTGCGTCCTGGCAAAAAACAAGCTGTTCATAATCATAGTTTTCCATGTATGAAAAAATGTTCATGGTGTTTTCCTCCTGATGTGGGTTACTCTTCCCAATTAAGAATAGAGAGTATCTTCTACACAATTTGTTTAATGCAATATGCATGCCAAACACCCACATCGGAAAGCGCTTACAAAATACACTGATTTTGCGCATGTCTCTCTGCAAAAACATGCGCACCCTGCAAAAATATGCAGGCAATTCTTTGCTATAATCCGTATTTTTCAATTTTATAGTATAAATTACGAACCGATAAACCGAGATCACGAGCTGTCGCTGTTTTATTGCCGTCTCGCTTACGCAGAGCACGACGAATAATTTCCGCTTCTACTTCTTCGATCTGCTGATTCAATGTTTTTTCTTCTGCTGGTAGCATGTGATTTGTAGATAAGAGATGTATTCCTTCTCCTCCAGCATTCCCAGAAATACCTGCTAACTCCGGTACATGATACGGCTGAATAATCGTTTCCTGAAACCGCATGTTAATCATGGAACGGCTAATTACATTCTCTAGTTCCCGTACATTACCAGGCCAATTGTACCGACCTAACTGCTCCAGTGCAGCAGGCGCTACCTCCTGCACATTGCGTCCATACTCTTCATTATATTTCTGAATCAAATGTCCCGTTAACTCTGGCAGGTCCAGCAGTCGGTCACGAAGCGGGGGAATACGTATCGGCAATACATTTATGCGGTAATACAAATCTTCCCGAAACGTTCCCTTTTGAATCGCCTGTTCCAGATTGACATGAGTGGCCGCAATTATACGAACATTAACAGCAATCGCTTTGGTCCCACCGATGCGAACGATTTCTTTCTCCTGTAACACCCGCAACAGCTTCGCCTGCATGCTCATCGATAACTCACCAATCTCATCTAGAAAAATCGTGCCGCCGCTCGCTTCTTCAAAAAGCCCTTTCTTTCCCCCACGCTTCGCCCCAGTAAATGCCCCTTCTTCATAGCCGAATAATTCACTCTCAAGAAGCGATTCCGGGATTGCTGCACAGTTCACACGGACAAATTCATTATATTTACGACTGCTTTCATTATGAATCGCATGCGCGAATAATTCCTTCCCTGTGCCTGACTCCCCGCGCAACAGCACCGTAACCGGGGTTTCCGCCGCCTTACACCCTTGCTCCACCGCAATCTGCATCTCGTCGCTTCGTCCGACAATATCAGCAAACGTGTACCGTGCTCGCAATGTTCGTACAAGCCGCTTTACCCGTTCTAGTTCCTCGGTCGCCTTCTTCATATCAGATATATCATGAATGACACCCACACTTCCCTTAAGCACACCATCCACAATAATCGGGGCGACATTAACAATGACATCTTTCTTACGCGGCCCAACTTTGATCGGGACACCACGTACCGCCTTCCCGGTTCGCAGCACTTGCATATGCATGCTTTCCCCTTCCGAAATATCCACATCAGCCGGTTTACCGATCACATCTTTCTCCGTTAGTCCTGTCAAACGTGTATACGCCGGATTAATGATTAACCCATTTCCATCGGCATCTACAACGGAGATTGCATCATTCGATGAATGAATGATAGCCTGTAACATACTTTTGGCATCTTCCATCAAGTTTTCCACCGAATCCCCCCACTCTGAAAAAACTTGCAGACTCTCCTTTCATTTAATCAAACTTCCTGCATCGAGGCAATGCTTCCTCAGTTTCTCCCCCACTCATCGAGCCTGCGCAACAGCCGATTTCGTTCAATATAAGCTGTAATAGAAAACCGCTCCGCATACAGATGCAGAGCGCCGAACAGCACGAGCAAACCAACTTTTATCAATAACCCAAGACTATACATACAGAATACGCCACCTAGAAAACCGAGTGCATTCGCTCCTGTATCGCCAAGCATAGCCCACCCACGGAGATCATCCCGGGCGACCGCTGCCATACAGCCCATTACACATGCCCATACAAGCACGCCTTCTAACGGAAGCGTGCCAACTGCTGCGATCATAAAGAGCAACCCACTTCCTTTCAGCGCTCGCCCCGGACGGAGATCCAATAAATTAATAAGATTCGTTGCCAACATAATAAGCAAGACATCGACTGCCATCTCCGGCCAAGAGACAGATCGCACACGAGCCGCCAGCAATGCCAAACAACATGCAGCCAGCGCTTTCACCATTCCCGTTGTGACCACTCCATTCCTTATAGCACAGACATGATCTCGCAGTCCTTTCGGTCCATTTGCTCCGAAGCGATCATCAACCCAGCCAGCCAGGCCCATCCCTGCCCCTGCTAGCACCCCAACTGCAAGTCCGACTGTCTGCTGCGCTGTCGCTAGCCAAACTCCCATACTCAGAAACAGAGGCACAAACAGCAAACCATACCCGAGCGGAATCTTATTTCCCCGGTAATTCAACGCTGTCCAGCCACATACTCGAAATAAAAACCGGACACCAACCATTGCAACTATGCCCCATAGCCAGCCCACTCCTGTAGCGACTATGACTTCCCTTATCATCATCATGCCTTTGCTCGCTTCGATTGTAAAATGCGCCGAATGGCTGTATACTGCCGACCTCGATGCCTGAAACCTGACCATGTTTTACCAAGTTCCCGATGACAAAACGGCAGCATCAGCTCTTCAACGACAAGTCCAGCCCGCAGCACATCAATTGTCATAGCCGCTTCAATCCCAAATCCACAGTTCCAGTCACGCACAGCTTCGATAGCACGCTGAGAAAGGGCGCGCTGCCCGGATAAAGGCTGAGTAATGTACTGACCTGTCATCCGATAAATCTCCCGACAGGCTAACCACTTCACCAGGCCAAAGCCACCCCGCTGCGGCTTAGGAAGGCTGCCAATTATCATATCGGCACAACTATTTTCAAAGCGGGTTAGAAGCTTTGCCGCATAAACAGCTGTACCACCTGTGTCCGCATCAATAAACATGTACACATCACTGTTATTTGCCGCTGCAATCCCATAACATAATGCCTGTCCCTTGCCCTTGTTTTCTGTAAGTCGGATCACCGTATCCGCATATTCATCGGCAATAATAGCGGTACGGTCTGTACTCCCATCATCTACGACAATCAGATGTGCCCCCTCCAATGCCGGGATGTTTCGCAACGCCTCAAGAGTATGCCTGATGTAAGCCGCTTCATTATAAGCCGGAACAATAATCGTAACCTCTCTCTTCATCATCTCCACTTTACCAGCCAGTGCGGCAGGGTCAGACTACGAGCTTTAACCGGATAAATATGACTCATTCCTTTAGCGTCAACCAGTCGATCCCCAACCTTCATTCGTACAAGCCATGTACTTCCCATGCCAGCCCTTCCTTTCGCAATACAGTCCGCCATACTTGCATGTGTTCCAACCGCTACTAAGAGGGACGCATGCTGTTCATAGGCATACAAAAGTGCCGCATCTTCACTCGTTCCAAATGACGGAAGCACATGCGCCATGAGCCCAAGCTCCTGGATGCGGGCAATACCAGGCGCCCGCCCATCTACATACGCATGAACAATTCGATCTGTAGCAACCTTAAGCGCTTCATCGCTTACACTGTCCATATCTCCTAGCACAATATCCGGTCGAAATCCTTCTGCTAGCAATGCATCGGCCCCACCATCCACTCCGATCAGTACAGGACGATACGTTCGAATGTAGGGAACAAGCGCACGCAGGTCTTCCCGATACGTACGCCCGCGCACAACAATAACCGCATGCCGACCAGCAAGCGGTGTACGAAGCGGAAGAGTCGGCAGCGGGTGCAGCAACTCCTGTTTTTCATGGGCCGCATACCAGAGTGTATTATCTATAAAATGCATCATCCGTTCCTGAGCCTGTCTCACCGTGTCATATCGTACAGCCTGCCACTGTTCATGTGTCACAGGATGCAAGCGGGCAAGTAAGGTACGTTCCCGGTGACGGAGCAGACGGCAATCTTCAATCACAACATACTCCCCACTTACAAGGGATTGATATAAGTCAGGTCGTTCCAGACAATCATACAGCGGAACTCCCTGTTCAATCAGCAGGCGAGCTCCTTCTCCCGTATGCACAAGAGACGGCTCGCAATTTACAACTGCCCGCACCTTGCGCTCAATTAAACTTTGGGCCGCCAGTTCATCAATTCCGGCATGGGCAATGACCGCAATATCGCCCGGCTGAATGTGTGGCAACATGCGCTTGGTTATATTTCCGCACCGAACCGGACCACGAGCAGTATATTTATGCCGCATCAGGCGGGTCAACATACGGATCATCTCCTTTTTTCCCTAGTATGTACAACCGGACAAAAAAAATGAGCCGCACATCGCGACTCATTCATATCAACCTTATTTTTTTATCACTTTTCCTGTCCAGCGCTTCATCCCGCCTGACAGGTTGTATAAATTCTGTACCCCGTGCTTTTTAAGAATACGCGCGGCCTGTGCACTGCGCACCCCGGTCTCACAAATCAGGTACGTATCCTTGTCTTTTTGAATGCCGCCCACTGCTGATTTCACCTGCATAAGCGGAATATTGCGGGCTTGCTGAATATGACCTTGACGATATTCATCGACCTCACGCACGTCGATGAACTGCTTGCCTTTCGGATTTTTCAAGGCTTCACTTAGTTCGTCTGCCGTGATTTTTTTTACACCACGCGGCGGCAGCATCCGATAGACGAAAAAGCCAAGTAGAAGTACAAGCAGCGCTAAGCTTAACCAATCCATATCTCTGTCTCTCCTTTTCCAAAATACCTATAAAGGTATCGTACTATACGTTTTCATTTGTTGCAATACGTGTTGCCTCCCGCCGCTGAATAAAGCGAAGGCGAAGCAAGAAACAAGAAGCGCCGCATGTCAGCCCGACAATCAATCCAATCCAGTATCCGAACGCCTGCAAATCCGTATAGTTCGCCAACGCATAGCCGAGCGGTAAGCCGATGACCCAGTACGCTGCAAAAGCAATGACAGACGGCACCGTAACATCCTTATAGCCGCGCAGCACTCCTTGAATCGGTGTAGCCAGCGCATCTGATAGCTGGAAGAAAATTGCGTACATCAGAAACTGCTGGGCGAGTACGAAAACAGCCGCATCTGTTGTATACAACGCTGCGACCTGCCGGTTAAACAACCAAATGCCGAGCGCACAGACAAATGCCATTCCAACCGCAAACGTAAGCCCCAGTCGGCTATACGAACGCGCATCCTGATACCGCTTCGCCCCTACCTCGAATCCAACTACAATTGTCAGAGCGGACGCAATGCTCATCGGTACCATATACAAAAAGGAGGCAAAATTAATCGCCGCCTGATGCGCCGCAATTGTGATGGTACCAAATCGACTCATCAGCAGCGTAACCGCCGAGAAAATACTAACTTCAAAAAAAATCGCAAACCCAATCGGCAAACCGAGCTTCAGCTGCTCCACCCAGGCTGACACAGATACACGGTATAATCGTTTCCCCACCTCATAAGATGCGAACTGAGGCAGACGCCGAACAACGTATAGTGCAAGCAAAAAAATGACCCATTCGGTTACCGCTGTTGCATAGCCAGTCCCCACACCGCCCAGGCGCGGAAAGCCAAGCTTGCCATAAATCAACACATAATTAAGTGCCACATTAATCGGAAGCGATACAAGTGTAATCAACATCGTAATCCGCGTCTGTCCAAGCGCATCCATAAATGAACGCAGCACCGTATACATCAAAAGAGGGAGAATGCCGAACGAAATCCCAATCAAGTACCGTCCGGCAATATCATGGACGACAGGCTCAAGCTTCATCGCATCAAGCAATGGCGTAACCACAAACACCCCGGCTACAATGACGAGTGCTGTAATAGCAACCGATAAATATACTCCCTGTATCACCGTCGATGCTACCTTTTCTTTACGCCCGGCTCCCATTAGATGGGCAACGATCGGCGTGATAGCCAATAGCACCCCATTAATGCCCGTAAAAAGCGGCATCCAAAGATTCACTCCAATCGCTACACCAGCGAGATCATTTGCACTGGCATGACCAGACATTACCGTATCAAAAAAACTCATCGAGAAAATCCCAAGCTGTGTCACGAGGATCGGCAGCAAAAGAATGATAAACTGGCGCAGCCGCTCTCGTGTAGAATACGTTTGTTTCATTATGTAAAGTCTCCACCGTTTTATTGAGAATGAATAGCAAGATTTCATTATAACATAACTGGCATATACTCATAACCTCAAACTTGTTTACCCTCCTTTAAAGCCCGATATAATGCCATTTTTAAGAGGAAAAAAGGAGTGTTGAGTATTTGTTTTATAGACTGGCACCGTTCACCTAGAAGACAATACCTCTCTTCTCTTCTTTCTCTGCTCTGGAAAGGTCTGCAAATATATCTTGGTCAGAACGGCAATGGAAATAGCTTCAAATGGTGTTGGTTCTATTCCATACTGACGGATACCAGCTACATACAATGTACCGGCTACTAAACTTACTAGCCATTGACTCATGTTGTTCATCCGCCTGTCTCCTTTCCAAAATAAAAAGCCACTCCGTAGAGTGACTCATCATCCATGCAGCCCAAGTGCTACACCACCGATTACGGAAGGAACAGTGTTCTTCCGCGAGAGTTAAATAATAAAAATATAACCCGTCAATTCGGATATCAAAGAAAAATGTTTAGAAAGCTTCTATTATTGCTCATAATTCTTGTTCTCGACAAAAGTAATTGATTTCATTACTTTTTTAATTCCCTTAGGTAAAAGGTATGCAATTGGAAAGGCACATAAAAACGCCTCAAACCACATTTTCATCCATGTTTTTATAAACAGATTACTATAACCAAAATTTATTGAAACCAATATAAATGAAATTAAAAATGACATACCGAAGGCCATTAAAAAAGTAAATATTATCTGCTCATATTTTTTATTAATTTTCAAAATTAACCACCTTAGCACCATAAATTAATTTGATTTTATTAACTTATAAAAGTTTACTAACTTATGAAAAACAAGTCAACATTTTTTATCTGATTAAAACCACTTGTGACCTAAACTTGATTAAACAGTTCTTTCACCAGATTCAGGACATTCCACGAAATTGTCCGCTAGTGGAACAACTTAATTGACGCAAATAAAACTGCCCTACTACTTCGACAGTAGGGATATATTACCTGCTTATCTATAAGAAAAAGCCCCTCCGTAGAGTGACTGATAAATATTAGCTTATGGCATCCACTTATGTCCACAATTCATACAACCATTTACAAGTTTACTTCTACCTATGAATCCACTCAGGATTGCTACTGGAATAGTTAGTATGAAGAGTAAAAATGAAATTATAGCCATTCCTCCAGAAAAATTCGTATTAAATCGCCAAAAATATGAACTCAATGCGGTACAGGCCAACGATCCTATAACCATGATAACTAATCCTAAGAACATATTTAAGAAGTTGTACCCTCGCTTATTTGCTACTACTTGAGTGGATTTACACTTTCTGCAAGTTACCATGCTATTGGTATTTGCTGTGGATGTCTTTTGCACCTGTTGGGCTGTTCCTTTCATGATTTCCTCCTTAGCATATCTGGTAAATTTATCATGGATATTTTAGCATAGTAACGGCCTAATAACCATAAAATGTATCTCGCTTTTCTGATTTATATAACTGAACCTGTCATGCCAGTCATATCTCCTCGTTTTACCGCTTTGTTTTCTTTCATCAGTTAACACCATCCTTATATTTATTTATAGAAGAGATTATTTTTCCGCTTGGACACTGCTACGCCTTCCTCTCTGCTCCCGAAAGTGCTCACCCCATTCTTCCATACGCTTATGCTGGCTACGGATATATGCTGTATTACGCTTGTATGCCTGTTCTTCTCTACGCCAGCCTTTGTAGAACTCCATGCTAATACACCAAACACAATTGCTCCAATGATCATCAGGACTGTGTATACAGCTATATAGGAGGAGCCTAGAATAGTGATCACACTTCTTCCTCTCCTTTCTTTCCTCCTTAACTTTTTATCAAAGAAAAAAGCCACTCCAGAGAGTGACTTCTAATTTCCTTATCGCATATTACCGATGATTGAACTTCTGCTATCCTGCATCTTTTTAATGAAATTCGTCATCACATCAAAGGCTTCATTTCGCTTGTCTGTCATACTTTGGAGACGTAGCATATCCATTTGTTGAGACATTTGTGATCGTTGCGATTCAACCTGCTTTAAAGCTGTCTCGATATCCATACTACTTAAATCAATACTATTTACACTGCTAATACCAGCAGCAGATACCACTCCTGCTCCGGAAAACGCCATAGCTGCTACCATAAGTCCACCAATAAGTTTCTTTTTCATAATCATTCATTCCTACCTTTCATCAACCATTAAGATATATTTGATTATATTCTTAGGAAAGGTTAGTATCTGTGACTTGAATTACATTTTCAGAATGAATTTACTTAGTGATCTTCTTTCCTGCCTTACTGTTCACACCCCGTCAATACTGGACTACGCTTATTTGATCGTAACCGTCATAACATACTGATAGGGTGTCAACACCAGGCAGGAAGCCTAGTGTACACTGAAAAACTGACCATTAACCGCAAACGTATGTTTAGTCCTACCTTTGTTTAGCACAACGCAAAAAAGCCAGCTCCGTAAGCTACCTTTACTCTACGATCATCCAATCTTCTGCTAGTACATCTGTTTAACTTGCGAGCCACGGAACGAACTTGTTGTCCGCTGTTTTCATTTCGATCCACGGCAGCAACCCTTTATATTCTCCTTCTGGAGTGTCCTCCCCATTGTGTGGAGGTGCGATAATTACGTAATTGTCCGATTTCACAAGGGATAGCCACATACCTTTTCCGTTCCAGCCGGTTCGTGCGATCTTATGCCCCTCTTTCATAAGATCGATGGCCATGCCAAAATCGAATTTCGCACCCATCTCTTTCATTTCCCCTCCCAACTAAAAAAGCAACCTTATTAGCGACTACCTATATGCTTATAAGGATGTTTTCTGTGATACTCTTCATTTCTTTCGATCCCGGCAATAAACCCGATTAGTAATGCAGGAACTAGCCACCATGCACTAATCACGAGTAATCACTCCTATTCAAAATAAAAAAGCAACCAGGTTATGGCTGCTTAACCTATTGTTTATACAGTTGTTTAATTTCGACACATACTAGCAAGCTTGTTCATTTACTATACAGAAAGTGTCGGACGGTTATTACCCAACGCCATTCTAATTACTGGTAATATTATAGATGACCCTATGTTTGCACTATTTTCAAATCTCTCCTTTACGCGTCTGTATGGATGCTATTTTTTTGCAGTAAGATAATCTGATAGATTCATATTTTTTCAGTAAGATAATCTAGCTGGTTCATATATTTTTGTTTTGTAACGGGGTACCATATTGATAAGTGATATATTTGGCTTCACACCCCAAATAACCATAATCTCCTCTCGTGGCACTCTGATAGGTAGAGTGCTTATTTTTTACTAGTTATCGTTTTGTGAAGTCCAACTGTCTCTCTCTACAACATGGCAGGAGAGCGAAATATCACTACAAATTTGAAATTAAATAGATTTTCGGAATAAATAAACTGTCTTTTCGGAATAATTCGCCATTATTATTAAAGAAATCATTTCATCTAGATTATTGCAAAGGGGTTAGATATGAACGCAACAAGAGAATACAGAAGCTGTGAAAACTGCTGGTGGGCCAAAGACGAAGGCTGTATAAGGAAACTCTGTTGTTTTAATCACTGTTGGATAGGAAATCCTCAATATTTATGCTATGGATGGCGTCCTATCAACATTGAAGAGAAGCATGCATATCTAGAGAAATACGGTTACGAGCACCAGCGCGTAGGTATTATACCTAAATTGACTTAACCATCAGCAGTAGTTCCTTTGTGTAAAAGGGACTGCTTTTTAATTTGCCTCATATTCCACTTCTTCCGTTCCCAGCGTATCTTTTCCCTTTGTCGGTAGGCTACTACGCTGTCTTCCCAGCTTGATTGAGGATCTGGAAGAGTAATAACCACTAGACGAGCAGATAATTTTTTCTCCATATAACAAGACCCCACATTTTTCATGTAGCCATGCAATTGATTTAATACGAGCTAACCATTCAAACATGTGTCAGCCTCCTTATGTTTTGGGCCAATAAAAAGAGCGCAACGTTATGCTGCGCCATCTAAATATTAACCTTATGTGGTGATTATATTCCCGCTTCATACCTTACCCCTCGGCATCCTTTATGGGTGTCTTTTTTTGTTTTCAGGAGTCCCTGATTTACTTCGGCATCAAGGAGCCGCTACGGTACAAGCCCTTTGCGGAATGTCTTATTTCCGCCGCCCCGCGGGTACCTTCAGACTCCAACCGCTCCTCCCGTCTTAGTTTTCGCTCAGTCGCACGGTCTTCATAGTCATCCAGTTTCAACCCCGAGTACGCCCTTGATATGGGAAAGGTGCTTCAAACATTGATATTCAATTGATGAAATAATGAAGGTCACCTTTAACAGGTGACCTTCATTATTAAAAATTACATAAGACATGTTGCTACTATTTTATTTGGTAAGTTTATTTAAGTAGTTTTATTAAAAATCAAAATTATCCGGGTCAGGACCGACTCGATGATTCTGATTCAAGCCATCCATTCGTTCCATATCTTCTTTCGTTAACTCAAAATCAAACACGGTAGAGTTTTCAATAATTCGATGTTCTTTTGTAGACTTCGGAATAGTCACAACACCATTTTGCAAATCCCAACGCAAAATGACTTGAGCTACAGATTTGTTATACTTCCTTGCAATCTCTGTTAGAACCTCATTCTCTAGTAATTGTCCTTGCATTAATGGAGACCATGCCTCTAACTGAATTCCATGTTCTTGGCAGAACGACTGAAGTTCTTTTTGAGTTAAACGTGGATGGAATTCCACTTGATTCACCATCGGTTTAATTTCTGCGTCTTTCATCAAGTCTTCAAGATGATGGGTTTGGAAATTACTTACCCCTATTGCTTTTACCCGCCCTTCTTTATAAAGGGTCTCTAACGCTTTCCATGCGTCTTTATATTTACCTTCTACAGGCCAGTGAATGAGGTATAAGTCTAGATATTCTAAACCAAGTTTCTTTAAACTTGTTTCGTATGCTGCTATTGTAGACTCATATCCTAAATCAGCATTCCAAACTTTAGAAGTCACAAACAAATCTTCTCTTAAAATTCCAGCTTCTTGAATTCCTTCACGGATGCCTTGTCCGACTCCTTCTTCATTTCCATAGATAGCTGCAGTATCAACACTACGATAACCATTCCTAATAGCTGCTTTTACCGCATTAACTAACTCAGGTCCCTCTTCTACTTTAAATACTCCTATACCAAACCAAGGCATTTTTACACCGTTATGCAACATAGTTGTATCCTGTAAATTTTTAACCATTAAAATTACCTCCATTATTATCTATTTGAATTTTTATTCGAATGCGTGCGTTTTTAAAATGTCCGACTTTTGGAAAGAAAGTCTTTATCTGCTCCCGTTACACCACTTTGTCCCCAATTTCCTGGAATCATTTCACGAATGACGATAAGTACTTTATCCAAAGGTGCATGAGTAAATTTAGATGTTATTTGTGTAAGTTGGTTTACCCACTTATCCTTTGTATCTTGATCAAATGTATTCCATATATCAATCGTGATGATAGCCATTCCATCTATGTTACTATCCGGCGTATGATAAGACTCTTTTGTATCCCAATTGATCACTCTACTCTTCTCAGCAAAGGTAGCATCGATTGCTACAGCTCCTGCTTTCCCCAAATTTTCTTTCTCAAGTTCATGTATCAATACTTGAATTTTATCAGGGACAATCTTTAATACCTTAGTTGTAAGATCTGTTACCTCATAAATGAATTCCTTTTTCTCTTCCTTTGATATTGTAGGCCACGTATTCAGTACAATTAATGGCATGGTATCACCTCTTTAAAAATTAATATTAATTACTATTCCGATCACACCACCACCTTTCACTAGGATAGGAAAGGCACCCCCAAATGCTGCATATTTTGATGCATCCAGACGATATTCCTCGTGATAAGGGATTCCGTGTATTTGACTTTGTTGTTCCTGTCATCATAAGGTGGAACAATTGCACTCCGTTTTTTGATATATCAACAGCAATCTGTTTCCCTGCTTGCTCTTATTTCATCAATGCTTGGTGCACTCATAATATTTCGCCCCATTGACATATTCAGCATGTTGCTCTCTTTTCTCTAAAGCCATACTCCAACGAGTAAGGATCACAGCCCCGAGAACCATTAATGCACCTATCCAAGGCGTATGAATAAGTCCAATGGAGTCAGTGATCACACCACCAAGGTATGATCCCAGTGTAATTCCCGCGTTAAAGGCTGCAATATTGATCGCTGATGCCACATCCACTGCCTCAGGAACAAATCGTTCCGCCAACATTACGACATAGACTTGGAGACCTGGTACGTTCATGAAATGGAATAATCCCATAAGTAAGATCGTAACTAAGGCGGCAACCTTAAACGGAGCTGTAAAGGTTAAGATCAAGAGCACAATGGCTTGTACGATAAACATATAAAACAAGGCCTCGATCGGTTTACGGTTCGAAACTTTTCCTCCAATTACGTTTCCAATTGCTATAGCAACTCCGTAAACAAGTAAAATGACCGCAATCGCCCCTTCCTTAAAACCTGTAATTTGCTGCAATAATGGAGATAAATAAGTAAAGACAACAAACGTACCTCCATACCCTAAGGCTGTAATCATAAATACAAGTAGTAGACGACCATTGGCTATTGGTTTGAATTGACCGCGCAAGGATGTACTCGTACCTTTTCGCAGATTGGACGGAACAAGAATACTATTTGCGACAAAAGCAATGATTCCAACTATGACAATGACAATGAAGGCTTCTCTCCATCCTAATTGTTGACCAATAAACGTACCTAAAGGTACACCAGTGACGATTGCTACTGTTAGTCCTGTGAACATAAAGGAAATGGCGCTGGCTCTGCGATTTTCAGGGACCACATCAGCAGCAATAGTAGAACCAATTGACATAAACACCCCGTGTGAAAAAGCAGTAATGACACGAGCAACCAGCAACACGGCAAAACTCGTCGCACTTGCAGCCATACTGTTTCCAACAATAAAGGTGATCATAATCCAAAGCAACAAAGCTTTGCGTGATATACCCGATGTTAAAGGGGTAAGAATCGGTGCTCCAAAAGTTACCCCAAGAGCATAAAAAGAAACGGTCAGCCCTGCTGTTGTAACTGAAATATGCATGTCTTGTGAAATGAGGGGCAATAAACCGACACTAATAAATTCTGTCGTTCCTATGGCAAATGCGCTTACTGCTAATGCTAGCAGCGCCCATGTACTATTTTTGTTTTCCATGGATTTTTAGGTCTCCTTTCTAGTGATTACATTTTTACAAGGGCATTCAACTTTAAAAAAGTTTGGCAAGAACCGCCCGCAAAATGTATTATAGGTGGGGTAATTCATTAAAGTAAGTACGCACTTTTTTGTTATATAGATACTTGAAAGTTATATAGGTACTTTTAAGTGCCTATGGAAATGAGCAAGGAGGAATAGTATGTCTACAAAGAAGTACAATATATCGGTGGAAGCCACATTGGAAGTTATAGGAGGGAAATGGAAATGCGTCATCCTTTGTCATCTAACCCACGGCAGAAGGCGAACAAGTGAATTGAAACGCCTAATGCCTGCCATCACACAAAAAATGTTAACCCAGCAGCTGCGTGAGTTGGAAGAAGACGGAATCATTAACCGAATTAGTTATAATGAAGTTCCACCAAGAGTGGAGTATGAGCTTAGTGAATACGGCTGGAGTTTGAAGAGTATTTTAGATTGCTTATGTGCCTGGGGAGAAAAGCACATTGTCAAAGTTTATGGTGACAAAGCATCTGTCTTAGAGGACAACATCTTAAACAAATAGATTGATTTTGTAACATAATTTATCTACATTACTAACTGACAAATTAACCATGGAATAGATGAACCAAGATTAAAGGGCGAGTTCTCCGCGTTCAAAATGTTCAAAAATATTAGAGGTACCCTAATAAACATCTCTGATTTTTCTACATAGCGAAGAAAAATTAGAGATGTTTATTCCGGAAACTGTATGCCATGCCGTCGTAACGTAAAATAGCCCAGCAACAATCGCAAAACTATCGGGCAGCTCCCTTATCAGCTAGTTATGATAGGACACTTTTATGGAGTAATGAAAAAGAACCCAGTTTCTCTATTTTAATACAGAGAAATTGGGCTTTTTAGTATTGAAATTTCCTTAGCATGTGAAATCCTCATTTTGTTGGCGGTACCCCGCGTAAATCTAATTAGACAATACCGAGCGCTGTTGCAATACGAAAAAACGTAGTGCGTTTCTTTTCATAATACTTTCCTTTTTTAGGCCCGAGCTCTGTATAAATGTGCATGTCCGTTAATTCAGTAGAGTTGAGGTATTTTTATTCGATAATGGTCAATTCCGTTGCATCTAGGCTATTTTTTTAACGCTCAATCAATCTGCTTTACCTTCAACACATTAATCTTTTCTGGCTGGCGTAGCGAAGGGAACAGGTCAATGACGCCAGCTTCTTTCTCATTGACCTCTGCAAGAAAAGTGAGTTGCTACGCTCCCATATATCTTTTCCCCTCTCTATAATTTATTTTGAATAGCGTGTTTGACGAATGGCACCGCCCCGGCCACGTTGGAAGGCATTACTCGCATCATATTAGCCTAAATTTGACAAATGATGGATCATCCTCTTAGGCATATACATAGGATGTGACTGTTGAAATAAGAAGGGAGATGACAGTATGCATTATCCAAATTATCCTGTACTAGGTGAAATGGCTCCAATGCCAAATGCTCCGGTGATGGGCGAAACAGCGCCAATGCCGAACGCCCCGGTGATGGGTGCAACAGCGCCGATGCCAAATGCCCCGGTGATGGGTGCAACAGCGCCAATGCCAAATGCCCCGGTGATGGGCGCAATGTATCCTATGCATGGAGGAATGCACCACATGCACCATGTTCACTACGTAGCTCCTGTAAATCCGTCTTTCGTGCACTTACTGTGTAAACTGATTGGACATAAGGTAGTAGTTGAAACTGTCCGTGATAAATGCGTAGGAAAACTTATAGATGTGAAGCCAGATCACATCGTACTTGAGTCTATGCATACAGTTTTCTTTATTCGGATTGAAGAAATTGTTGCGATTATGCCAATTAAACATTGTCATCATTGCAAGAAGCATCATCACTACAGAGAAGCTCAAGATGAATAAAAGTATTGAATTTCTTCCTTTAACGATTTAAAATGTATATTAAAAAATTGTATAGTATAACCTTATAGATATGGTATAAGGGTCTCTACCAGGAACCGTAAAATCCTGATTACAAAAAGTGTGTGTTTAACATTTATTTGTAATCAGGATTTTTTTATTTTTAAAAGGAGTGATTTCGTGAATATGTGTGATTCAATACTCAAAAAGAGAATTTTAGTAGCTGGAAAAACGATTCCTGCGGATGTAGTTGTTAAGCAAGGTAAAATTTTAAATGTTTTCACAGGAGAGTTTATGGAAGGTGATATTGCCATTGTTGATGGAATCATTGCAGGAATCGGCTCTTATGAAGGAAATGAAATCATTGATGCACAAGGTAAACTCATCGTTCCAGGATTTATTGACGCCCATGTCCATATCGAAAGCGCGATGCTGACTCCTCAGGAATTTGCAAAAGTTGTTCTTCAGCATGGAGTAACTACTGTCATGACTGATCCCCATGAGATCGCAAACGTGGCAGGTGCAGATGGAATTCAATATATGCTCGATAGCGCTAAGGATCTGCCTTTAGATATATTTGTAATGCTGCCTTCTTGTGTTCCAGCAACTCCGTTCGAAACAAGTGGTGCAAAGTTAGATGCGGAACAATTACTTCCCTTCATGTCTGATCCCAAAGTTTTGGGACTTGCTGAAGTCATGGATTTTCCCGCTGTATCATCTGGGGATAAGGTTATGCTGGATAAAATTTGTATGACCCAATCACATGGTGGCATAATTGATGGTCATGCAGCTGGGCTTAAAAGAGAAGAGTTAAACATCTACATGGCGGCAGGTATTCGAACCGACCATGAAAGTATCAATAGTAAAGAAGCAAAAGACCGTTTAGAGCTTGGCATGTATCTGATGGTTAGGGAAGGAACTGTAGCAAAAGACTTAGAAGCATTACTTCCTGTTATTACACAACAAAATTCAAGACGATGCTTATTTGTTACAGACGATAAGCTCGTAGACGATTTGATTGAAGAAGGAAGTGTAGACCATATCGTAAGACAAGCTATTCAGAAGGGGTTAGACCCTGTCATTGCGATTCAAATGGTGACTTTGAACGCAGCAGAGTGCTTTGGCCTTCGTAATATAGGGGCTGTTGCACCTGGGTATCAGGCAGATTTTCTTCTTCTTGATGATTTGAATACCATAGCCATTCATCAGGTTTATAAAAAAGGCACGTGTATCGTCGATAACGGAAGAATTGTGGAAGAATCCTTTCCGAAAATGCAAACTGCTCAAGATTTATCACATGTACTACCTAAAATGAATCCGAAAGAAGTGAAATTGGAGGATTTAGAAATCCCTTTGTCTTCGGATGTTTGTAATGTGATTGAAATCATTCCCAATAGTTTAGTTACCTATCATCGAAAAGAAAAAGTAAACGTGCAGAATCGACTTTTTTGTTCTTCTACTGAAAATGATCAGTTAAAATTAGCTGTAATCGAAAGGCATAAAGCTACAGGAAATGTTGGATTAGGAATTGTAAAAGGATTTCAGTTACAAAAAGGGGCAATCGCTAGTACAGTAGCCCATGATTCTCATAATATTGTAGTCATAGGAACGTCTGATGAAGAAATGCTGCTTGCAGTCGAACAAGTAATCAAGACAAATGGTGGATTAGCCGTTGTTGCGGGAAAAGAAGTTTTGGCTTCCTTATCACTTCCCGTTGCAGGATTAATGTCGGAAGAAAAGTATGAGACCGTCTATCAATCGCTGAAAAAATTAAATGAATCTCTTTCGATAATTGGTTCGCCAAAAACATTTAACCCTTTTTTGACGTTATCGTTTTTGACACTTCCTGTCATACCGCAACTTAAATTAACAGATAAAGGATTATTTCAATTTTCTTCTTTTTCCCATATAAACGTCCAGGTTGATGAATGATTCATTCTCTGCATTCATTGTGAACATAAAAAAGGAGCAGACACCAATAAGTCTGCTCCTTTTATTACAGTTACACGCTACCCATGAATCCGGAACCGATTCACAACATCCTGCAGCTGGGTAGACAGTTCCTTAAGCTTGTGGCTGTCGTTGAGAATTTCCTGTGCCGACGCCGCCTGCTGCTCGCTTGACGCACTCACTTCTTCTGTGCTTGCCGACGCCTGTTCCGTAACGGCTGCGATATGCTCCATCGCCTGTCCAACAGATACACTTGTCGACTCAACGCGCTTAAGCTCCTGCGCAATGCGATTCGTCTGCTCAGTCAACTCCGTAATCATGCTATCAATCTCACTAAAATGAACACCAGTCGACTCAACCATAGACCGTCCATCGAGCACTGTACGCACTCCACCTTCAATCGAACTTGCAGCACGATTCGCTTCCCGCTGCGTATCTAGGATAAGCGTCTGAATCTGGTTAGTCGCCTGATTCGTCTGCTCAGCAAGCTTACGTACCTCATTTGCTACGACAGCAAAGCCCTTCCCATGCTCACCTGCCCGTGCCGCTTCAATGCTTGCATTCAATGCCAGCAGATTCGTTTGCTCCGCAATGTTGGAAATGAGTGTAACGATGCTGCCAATCTCATTTGTTTTCCCTTGTAGATCTTGCATTACCTGGTATGATTCATTAATATTCGTATCAATTTCCTTCATGCTGGTCACAGCACGCTCTGAAGAAATCCGTCCTTCACGGGAGAGGTCAGACATATGATGGAACGATTCCGCCATCGCATGTGCTTCTGTAGAAACCGCATCGATCGCTCCTTTCATGACCCCCATCTCTCCACTTACTTCTACTACCGAGTCAGCAATATCCATCGCACCCGTTGCCATCTCCTGAATCGTACCCGCAACTTCTTCTGCCGCTTGCTTCGTCTCGGCACTTGCGATTGTCATATTGGCCGAAGAGTTCTCCAAATGCGTGGATGTTTTCTTCATCGTGTCAATAATGCCACTCATATTTTCAATCATGGTATCAAAATTCTCGCCAAGGCGCCCCAGTTCATCTGTGCTCCGCAAATTCGAACGCACCGTTAAATTGCCCTGTGCCAGCTCATTTGTCACATGACTAAGCATCTGGATCGGTCGCACAAAACGGGAAGCAAACAAAATCAAGATGATAACTGTAAACAGCAGCACCCCAAGCGCTGTGGCAAACGAGATTTTAGCCAGATAGGAAAGCTGTTCGGTTGCTTCACTAGCCGGTGCGGTAATAAACAGCGACCAATGCGTACGCGGCACCATTGTATAGTAGCCAAGCTTATCGATCCCCTCATATGTATACCGATGTGAGCCAGACTCCCCTTTCTGCGAATCTTTCGCCATCTGCACAAGTGCCGGGTTCGGGTTCTCAAACAAGTTTTCTTTTAAAATTTTTTCTCGGTTCGGATGAGCAACTAGCAATCCATTGCTTTGCATCATAAAAGCATAACCGGTCTTGCCAAGCTTCTCTCCCGTAATAATATTCGTCAGATAATCTGCTGTAATAATCCCGCCGAGTACCCCTTTACGGTTTCCCGCAGCGTCTAGAATCGGCACGGCCATTACAACAATTTTCTTTCCTGTTGTTTTCGCGATGACAACGTCAGAAATCGCATTTTTTCCTTCCATTGCTTCTTTAAAATACGCACGGTCACTTACATTCGAACGATTTCCGTCTGTTGTTAGTATATTCCCCTGCGCATCACTTACGTATAAATAATCGAATTCTCGATTGATTTTTAACAAATTGCGTAAATAAGGCATCGCTTGTTCTGGCGTACCATCCCGTAAGATATCAGCCTGTCCAATCGTCGAAAGTATGCTTTCTCGAACAGAAATCCACGTGCTAATCTCTTTCTTTAAATTGTTGATTTGCAGCGTCGCTTTTTCATCAAAGTTCTGTTCTAGGAACTCTGTAGCTTTCACATGATTAATCCAAGCGATAATGGACAATGACGCAATTAAGATTGGTAGCACCATCCACAATAACTTGCTTCGTAATGATTTCACACCCATTTCTCCCCTTCCTGCTGTCACAACTCTCTACCCAAACAAACTAAACAACTATTTCTACTATATAATTTTTCTGCATGATTCGACAATATATGGGAAGAAATTTTATGCTTCTTGCTAATTATGATACAGTAAAAAGAAAAAGGACTGGGAATTTATGCTCGAACAAGAATTTTTTCAGCACTTGACCGATGGGGTAGTCATTATGGACAAACAGCGCATCATTCAAGAAATGAACCCTGCTGCTGTTCGACTAACAGGATGGAATATCGGAGAGCGAGCTCCCTATTGTATCTTCTGCCAAAAACGCGTCATCCAGGAAGGCGAGCAGCGCTGCCTTTTAATGGGCCATAATCCACCTCCCTACTTCGAGTCAGAGATGCCCACGATGTACGGCGAAACCATTCCTGTGTCATTTAGCACAACATATCTTTCCGGGGCTCCTGATGAAGAGGGCAAAACAGTTTTAATGTTGCGGGATTTGTCCCAGAAGAAAAAAGAAGACGAGATTCGCATGGCGAAACTGCTGGCTCGTCAGACAATCGAGGCACAGGAGGCAGAGCGAAAACGAATCGCACTTGAACTGCATGACGGTGTCGGGCAGTCACTTTTTAGCGTATCCATGGCGCTGCAAGTGCTTGCCCGTCAGACCGATCCTTCTACAGCTTCTTTTATTACCGACACGCTGCCTGTGCTGCAGGATGCGATGCAGGAAGTGAAGCGGCTGTCTGCTGACTTGCGTCCACCCGCTCTCGATATGCTCGGACTCAACGCTGCGCTTACCTCGTTAATTCGGCGCATCGAGCAGCATTTTCCACTTGCCGTTACGCTACATTCTAACGTGGACGCGGATACACGCTTTACGCCACAGCTTGAGCTCAATGTGTACCGTATCATTCAAGAAGCCTTGCATAACATTGCCAAACACGCGCATAGCCCACAAGCGATCGTGGAGGTTATACATGATCGCAAAAAAAATCGGCTCACTGTCACCATTACCGATCAGGGCACAGGCTTTGACACCGAAGTGGTTCACCATGGAGGAGGACTCGGGCTGCGCCATATGACAGAGCGAACCCGCCTGCTTGACGGCACGATTCGCATTTTATCTGTACCTGGCGGTGGCACGACCATCCATGTTAGTATTCCGTGTACCAACAAGGATATGTAGAACGGTTCTTAAAAACGTAGACAACCATCTACAAACATAGAAAAACCACTCCATTATTTCGGAGTGGTGCAATTTTGAAGCAACGTCATAATGTAATTGGATAAAGACCTGTGTTCCTTTTTCGCCTTTTCCTGCAATTATGTATAATAATGTGAGAGGTGAAAGTAGATGTTGCGTGGATGTAAGACAGAAATCTACCCTACACCAGAGCAAGTGGACAAGATCAACCGAACCATTGGAACATGTCGCTTTATCTACAATCTGTATCTTTCCAAGAATAAAGTGCAGTACGAGAAAGATAAGACGTTCCTTACAGCCAACGACTTTTCCAAACTTGTAAATCATGATATTTCTAAGCAAGATGAATACAAGTGGATTAAGGAAGTATCATCTAAAGCGGTTAAACAGGCGATGGTGAACGGGGAGAAAGCGTTCAAAAAGTTCTTTAAGGGATTAGCCAAGTATCCACGATCCAAGAAGAAAAAGAATCAGGATGTAAAAGCTTATTTCCCTAAGAACAACAAAACAGACTGGGCGATAGAACGACATCGTATAAAGATTCCTACGCTTGGATGGGTACGCCTAAAAGAAAAGGGCTATATCCCGGTAAACGCAACGGTACGAAGTGGCACCGTATCACAAAAAGCAGGTCGATATTTTGTCAGTGTATTGGTTGAAATACAGAAGAGTTACGAACAAGCAAAACGAGGAGACGGCATTGGAATTGACGTGGGAGTAAGTGATTTTGTGATTGCAAGTGACGGGCAGATATTTGGTAATCTCAACAAAACCTCCGCAGTCAGGCGCACGGAAAAGCGACTGAAACGAGCGCAACGTGCGTTATCAAGAAAATATGAGCAACGAAAGAGAGGTGAAACATCTGCCACTTATCGCAGGAGTAACATACGCAAAGCTGTGTTGAGAGTGCAAGCGTTGCACATGCGATTGGCTAACATGCGTTCAGCGTACCGTTCCTATGTCGTGAGTATGTTGGTGAAAACCAAGCCAGCCTTTATCACATTGGAGAAATTGAATATAAAAGGAATGGTCAAGAATCGGCATGTGGCAAGAGCCGTTTCCAATCAGGGATTCTATGATTTCAAGTTGAAACTTCTATCCGCATGTAGGAAGTACGGGATTGAAGTGCGAGAAGTCAGTACGTTTTATCCATCATCTAAGCTATGCAGTTGCTGTGGGCATAAAAAGGTACAACTTTCCCTAAGGGAGCGTACTTTCATCTGTGAAAACTGCGGAACAAGCTTAGACCGTGACTTCAACGCATCCCTAAATTTGAAACAAGCAACGGAATATACCGTAGTAATCTAACGAAGCGGTGTATATGTACCGATGGCTAGTCGGGAATTTACGCCTGTGGACTGTCAAACAAACCGTAGTAGCGGGCAAGTGGCGAGATGGGGCAGGATGAAACAGGAAAACTCTTAACATAGACGTTTGTCTATGTTTTAAGTGGCAGGCTTTACATGCAGACGATTAACATTTTACTAATTGAAGATCATGTCATTGTTCGCTCCGGGCTGACCCTATTCTTACATAGCCAGCCTTCTATCAAAGTGATCGGTGAAGCGGCTGACGGACAGGAAGGACTCAAGCTTCTTCATGTCATCCAGCCTGATCTAATTATTACCGATCTGTCCATGCCCAAAGGAATGGACGGATTCACAGCCTTACAAGAAATTAGGCGCTCGTTTCCTGACATTCCCGTGCTAATTCTGACCATGCATGATGACGAAATTTACGTAAAACAAGCAATACGACTTGGAGCAGACGGTCTCGTCCTCAAACAGACCGATACGCAGCAATTACTGGAAGCTATTTATGCCATTACACAAGGTCACAAATACTTTGATACGACGTTCCCTGCTGACCTCATCGCCCAATTTCAGCGTGAAGTAACGGAAGAAGGCAATAAAAAAACCCTGACAGCTCGCGAAGAAGAAATCGTTCGCTTAACAGCCAGGGGCTATACAAACAAGGAAATTTCCGAGCAGCTGTTCATCAGTGTGAAAACTGTCGAAAATCATAAAACAAGTGCCATGAAAAAATTGCAGCTTACGACACGGGCTGATCTTGTCCAGTACGCGATTGAACATGGGATGCTTAACGTATACAAACCGACCTGATCACTACGGTCCAGCATAATGGGACAACTGCGGCAGCATACGATTTTCCATGTTCATCCGAGACTGACAGAGCGGGCAATCCGGTTGTGCAATGAATGAATAATCCTGGCGCATCCAGCCGTTACAAGATTCATTTTCACAGCTCCATACCACTATTTCAAATAACGGCACTTCTTCCAACTGCTGACGCGCACGCATGAATGCCATACAAAATCCCCCTTTTTTCAGGAATATCCATAGTATTCCTTAGGATGTATGCTTTATGCATCTGTCGAAATATCGAATTTACACTTGTTTTGATAACCTTTGTCGATACAGTAGGAAGTTGTCCCGTTATGCCGTATTCTTAATGATAAGCGATAACCGATGAGGAGGAATACGTGATGCAAAGCAATAGCATGTGGATGACCTCGAAAGACGTAGCCGAAAAACTCGATGTAAGCGTACGTACTATTCGCAACTGGATCGAAAACTTCAGCGCCTATATGGTACTCCAGAAAAACAGTCAGGGACACTTCCTCCTAAGCGAACAGGCATTTGCACTACTTGTAGAAATTAAACGCATGAAAGATTCCGGTGTCCCGACTCTGCGTGAAGTGGAAGAATTGCTTGTGCTCGAAAAAATCGTACCCGAACACCGATCGGTTGAATTTTCCGATCATACGTTTGAGGAAGAGGATCTACTTCCCAATCACGTTTCAAGTCGCCTCAACGAAATCGAAACCAAACTCGCCCGCCAGCTAGCGGACGTCTCACGTGAGATCACAGATGTATTCAATCAATCTGTTTCGGAGCTGTCCAAGCCGCATGCAGAAGAGCTGTCTCCTGCTCCAGCCCCTGATCTGCTGGTGACACAGTACTATAAAGAAATCCTCCGTAAAATGGACGAAATGGAGAAAAAGCAAGAAGATCTCCGCCTTGAAATGCGCAAAATGAACTTCGAAATTCAAATGGTCGGAGCCATTCAAAAACAGGAAGAAAAAAAGAAAAAACGTTTCCGCTGGCCGCTGTTTAGCTTCGCTAAATCAGCTGTGAAATAGAAAAAGGAGGGAATCAGGAAATATCCTGCCCCTCCTTTTTCTATTTCGACTTGCCACACTACTCATGCGTTTCGGCAGCATAGACACGATCTTCGTCCGTTTCTTCCTGATTCACTTCCTCTTCAAGCTTACGCAGGGCTAAACGTACAATACGCAGATGGTCTACTTCACTCACCTGGAATTCGTAACCGTGACCGTATACAGTTTGCCCGACCTGCGGCGGAAATTCTACTTGCGAAAATACCCATCCACCAATCGTATCATAATCATCTGATTCTACATCAAGACCGAAGCGATCATTCACTTCTTCAATCAGCAGACGTCCATCAACCGAGTATGACGTATCAGCCCGCAACTCAATATGCGGCCGCTCCTCATCAAATTCATCCTGAATCTCACCGACGATTTCTTCGAGAATGTCTTCTACCGTGACAAGTCCAGCCGTTCCACCGTATTCATCAATCACAATGGCCATCTGTGATTTATTGCGCTGCATCTGCTTAAGCAGATCGCTAATATGAATGGATTCTGGTACTCTCTCAACCGGTCGAATTACGGCAGACAGGTCATTCTTACGGTCACTCATATACATTTTATAAATGTCCTTAATATGAACAAACCCGATAATGTTATCCTTATCTTCGGCCGCTACCGGATAACGAGTGTGCATTTCTTCCATTACCAGCTGGAAGTTCTCATCGAATGAGTTATCTTTAAATACACATACCATATCGGTCCGTGGAATCATAATTTCGCGTGCATTACGCTCTGCAAATTCAAACACATTATCCACAAGCGTCAGTTCCGTCTGGTCAATCAGACCGCTCTGATGACTCTGCTTCATCAAAATTCTGATTTCTTCCTCCGTATGAGCAGAATCATGGTCTTTCGACTGTTCGATTCCAATAAAATGCAGGAAGAAAAATGCGGCTTTGTTCAGCATCCAGATAAACGGATACATAACTTTATGGAACAGCATAAGAGGTGGTGCTGTCCACAGTGTCATTGACTCTGCTTTTTGAATTGCCAGTGACTTCGGGGCAAGCTCCCCAAGCACGATATGCAAGAATGTAATGAGCAGGAAAGAAATAGCGATCGATACGGTATGCATCACTGTATCCGGCATATTTAGCATATGCATCAGTGGTGCAATCATATTTGCAATCGCCGGTTCCCCGATCCAGCCAAGCGCAAGCGAGGCAAGCGTAATGCCAAGCTGTGTTGCTGACAAGTATGCATCAAGATTATCTGTCATTTTTTTCGCCAGACTCGCACGCTTGTTCCCTTCCATCACAAGCTGATTCAGCCGTGTGCTCCGCACTTTAACAATGGCAAATTCTGCTGCCACGAAAAAGCCATTTAAAAATACAAGCAGAAAAACGGCAGCAATATAAAGTAAGCCAGACAATGGGTCAGTACTCAACTAGTTTCTGTCACTCATGAGAATGACAGATACACCTCCTTTGTAGGTAAAAAAAATTCAAGAAACTACGCTTCTGTAATACATTCTATTATTAGTTATACCACATCTTGCCTGATTTATGAACACCTGCACTAGTCTTCGTCACGATTACCCACAAAAAGCCATACGTATTCAAGCAACTGAAGGACAGACATAAGCGCCGCCGCCACATACGTTAGTGCCGCAGCTCCGAGCACGTTGCTTACGCCACCTTTTTCATCTTCAGTCACGATTCCTTCTGCAAGCATGAGACGCTTTGCGCGTGCACTTGCATTAAACTCGACAGGCAATGTCACCACCTGGAACAAAACCGCTGCGCTGAACAAGATAATCCCAAGCAAAAGCAGATTTGACATTTTGAAGAAAATGCCGCCCATCAGTAAAAACGGAGCGATCCCTGATGAAAAATTTACAACCGGAAACATCCGATGGCGCAGCACGAGCATGCTGTATCCTTCCTTGTGTTGAATTGCATGCCCTACCTCATGAGATGCAACCGAAACAGATGCAATGGAACTGCCATAATATACGTCTTCTGACAGGCGTACCGTATTAGCGATCGGGTCAAAATGGTCACTTAATGTACCCGGAACCGGCTCAATCGGCACATGATACAGTCCATTATCATCGAGAATCCGACGCGCTGCTTCCGCTCCTGTTATGCCAGAGCGCACAGGTACTTCAGAATAGCGATTGAAGTTTCCTTTTACTTTAAACTGCGCCCACAATGATAACCCGAAAGCAGCTAGAATTAAAATCGTAAACGGCGTGAACCACACAGCTTACTCCTCCTCTAACTTATGATGTTATAGTGTTAATACGATAAAATAGGCTCAATAGTTTCATATCTGTTTATAATTCCTCTTCAAGCATGTCGCGGTACGGATTGAATCCTGCTTGTGGATAAGCCGTATCGTACACAGAAGCAATGCGCTCCACCGCTGCTTTATCCCAGTCAATATGAAGAAGCTCGCCATTTACATAGCCAATAATCGGCAAATACCCGAGCGCAAGCGGCTCTTCTTCCTCAAGCATTTGATATTCCGTAATGGACATTAACATCGTCGCCAGTGGGTTCGCGTCGAGCTCACTCATATTGACGATCTGGTATACATCAAGAAGCTGTGGCGTCATCGTAATACCCAGCAGATGCGTATCCTCACCCGCCCGATTTTGTCCGTTTCCTTCCCCTACCCAAATGTAAAGTTCAGCAGCTCGTGCCTGTGGATTCGGATGCCTACGCATCATCCATAACGCTCGATACACCGCTCCCATGACCTGCTCTTGCGCTGCTTCTTCCCCAAAACGACGTAACAGGGCACTGTAGTCAAAATAAAACGTCAGACCCTTATCAACAAAACGTGCCGAATCTATCGTATTTCCACTTACAATACGAGCAGGAACTTCTTCTTCCGCCTCCGTCTGTGGGTCATTTCGATATGCCGCCAGAAGATGCTGAATCGCGTCGTCTTTTTCCTCATCAGGAAACGAAATCGATTCCGAATAAATATGCATGATCCCTTCGTCCGTCGGAGCAAGATGGTGCACCCAGATGATATCTTGTTCCAGCAGACGAATCGCCAAATACCGCCCTGTATCTTCTTCGACAGAAAAGGAAAACGGAAAGCCAAGTGGATGGTCCGGGTCATCCACGATCCAGAGTACCGCAATCCATGTTTGCTTATGACGCGTAAAATCAATGTATACATCCGCTTCTGCCAGATCACCAAAGCTGTCAATATCGTCATGCACAATCACAGCTTCCACATCACCTGTATCGGTTAGACGCGGAAAGTACGTCTGCCCTTCCTCATCAAACTGCTCATATATATCCGCAAACATCTGCGGATCAAGGATATGACCCATCGTTGCCTCATCCGGTGACAGCCGTCCGTCCGGCAGCGCGACTGCCGGCTTCATATCCTGGAGTTCTTTTCTCACTGATTCCCCTCCGTCGGGCTATCTGTACGCCCGTTCTTTTTGATGACACTCCATGTCTCCATTTGCGCAAGAAAGGCATGGTCGGTTGAATCAATATGAATGGGCGTCAATGCGATATACCCGTTGCGCACCATGTGATAGTCATTATTCTCGATAATTGTTGTCTTACCATATTCTCGCTCTAGCCAGTATTCCGTAACGCCGGTCTTTCCTTGTTTCTCATCGATCCGATCACGGTAATGATGAATATCAAGTCCTGTTACAACCGTGCCTTTTACTTGATCAGCCGGGATATGTGGAATGTTAATATTAATCATCACATCTCGCGGAATGTCGTGAATGTTAATTTCTTCCCAGATGGGGCGCACCATTTTTTCCACATCACCAAAATCATGTTTATGGAAATGGTTTTCATACGAGACCGCAATGGCCGGTACTTCGTAGATCACGGCCTCACGTGCCGCACTTACCGTCCCGGAATAGTATACGTCCTTCCCAATATTAAGGCCTGCGTTAATACCGGAGATCACAACATCTGGCCGTTCCTTACAGATCACATTAAGCGCCATTTTTACGCAGTCAGCCGGCGTCCCGTTCACAGCCCACGCCTGCACATGATCCATGCCATGAAAGTCTACCTTTTGCACAGTCAGCCCTTCCCGCACAGTAATACGGTGCCCTTCTGCACTTCGCTCAGTGTCAGGTGCAACGACAATCACTTCCGCTAGTCCGGCAAGCGAACGAACGAGCTTATGAATGCCAAGCGCGTGAATCCCGTCATCATTCGTTACGACTACTTTGTACATACATGCCTGTCCTCCACGTCTATGGTTTTGTTTCTACTATTTTACTCGCTATCCTGCAAAAAAGCACGCATCCTGCCAGCGAATACGGTTGATGGCTATGCTTTCCTTTTCATTTTTTCTTTTGTCCAAACTACCATGATCCCTAATGAGACCCACAGTACACAAAGAAAAATAACGCCCCCTAGCAACGGGATATTAACCGCTGCCATTACAAGCAAGGCACCAACAAGCGCCTGCAGCCAGATGTTCATCGGACCATTAATAGGGATCCATTCCGCTACCCTGATGCTGATCGAGGCAAGACCAATCACCAAAAAGAGGAGGACAAAAAGCAGGAGCAGAACAACAAACGGAATGCCAATGACCGTAATGGATAACAAAATGCTAATCGCACTAACCAGCAAACTTGCGACAAATCCAATCGTAAGGAGTTGAGTAAGCGAATGACGTATTTGTGTAACAAACGGATCGAGTCGATGTTTGAGTATGAATGCAGCAAGAACCGGCAAAAGAATCAGCAGTAAACTCAGCACGATTTGGATCAACCAAATGCCAAGCACAGCCACACCCGCAACAAACAAGCTATTCTTAACCGCATTATCAAATGCAATATTTACCACGTAGTCTTGTAATTGCGCCCCTGTTTCCTGCTTGATTTTCCCACCCACTACAACGATAATGCCCCCGACTTGGGCTGATTTTCGTAATGTAAGATCTCCGTTAAAAACAATAATCGCATCCCGTACATGTCCGGAAACGTCGGCATCTCCTCCCGTTACAATCACATTTTCAACGGTTTGCCCAACCGGAATAACGGTATCCTGATGCATAAATAGCGCTTGATTTGCAGCAAAGACAAAAGAATGCGTACTAAGCGTTACCGTAATCATGATAAAAAAAACAGCCAGTAACTTTTTCATGTCCCTACATCACTCCATTTTCTGATCCCACTATTCTTACCGAAAGCAATTTGCGTAAGAACCAGATCGATAGCAATAAAAGAAAAATTGCAAAGCCTGCCAGTCCACTTACAAAAGACGGAGTGTTTGACATAACCAGCATTCCTGTTTTCCATATCACTACCACAATCGCTACAAAAGAGGAAAATAAGTTCGATCCAATCGCACCTGCATACAGTAAGATCGGGGTAAAAAATATAACGGATACGCTGGCGAAAATCGCCGCCAGTTTCGCATAATTTCTATTTTCTGTTACACCTGTATTGGCACGGATCGCCTCCATGATTTTGTCGGTTACAGAGTCAGGTACAGCGATAAATTGATATGTATCAAACGTCTGCTGTTTGATAAAAGATAATTCATCCACTAAATCCCGGCACTCCTCGCAAGCTTCGATATGCTCTTCAACCGCGCTATATTCCTCTGCCGATAATTCATGATCCAAATAAGCAGATAGCATGTCCTCCATATGTTCCATGCCCATCCCTCCTTTTTTTCAATCAGTAAGCTCCTTACGCAACGCAAGTCTGGCTGCATGAATGCGTGATTTTACCGTTCCAACAGGCACGTTAATGATTTCGGCCATCTCATCATACGAAAACCCCTGAACATCACGTAAAATAATGACCATTCGATGTTCAGGAGAAAGTTTTTTCATGGCTTCTTCAATATTCAATTGTACATGCTTTTGTTCAACGGAACTTGGAGCCTGTGTAAAAAAACTTTGTTTTTCGATATCCTCTTCAGTGACCGTATTCTCCCGCTTCTTTTTTCGAATACGGTCATAGCATAATCGAGACACAATTTGAGTTAACCAGGGAACAAAGGCATACACTTGCTCTAGCTTGGCTAACGAAGAGTATACTTTCAGAAAAGCCTCTTGCGATACATCCTCGGCCTCCATTCGATCATGCAGCATCGCATATGCCTGCCGAAAAACTGCCCCCTTATAACGATTGATCAATTGTACGAACGCTTCCTGCTCCCCCTGCCTTGCTCGTCCAATTAATACGTAAAGTTCATCATCCAACTGCTTTCACCACCCAACCGCTCGAACATTCCATTTCCTGATTTTTTACTGTTTGGCATGTCCTAATTAAAAGGACAGCTACATGTATACAAAAGTTCAGCAAAAAAATTTTTTCTTACGCTGAACTTTTTTTCGATTTGTTAGTCCTTTTACTTATGAAAAGAGAAAATACGGAGGAAACTACTCATGTCATTACTTAATCTCGATTACAATTTGTTTCAGTTGATTAATCATCTCGCTGTCGTTTATCCTTTCCTAAATCCTATCATGCGTTTTTTAGCGCAAGAAGGGGAATATGTATTTTACGTAGGCATCATTTTTTACTGGTTTACGCGCAAGGAGCAAAATCGCTGGATGGTCATTCACTCGTTAGTCTCTGCGTGTGTGGCGCTTGGAATTAGCGGGCTAATCGGTGACTTCTTCTACCGAGATCGCCCATTTGTGTCTCATCATGTCAATCAGTTAATTCCGCATGCTATGAATGCTTCTTTTCCAAGTGATCATGCTACCGGCGCTTTTGTAATTGCTACTTCCATCTTCCTTTTCCGTAAACAAGAAGGACGAGCTTGGTTAGTCCTGGCTGCTGGCGTAGCCTTTTCACGTATTTGGGTAGGCGTACATTATCCGTTAGATGTGCTTGCCGGAACGTTACTCGGTTGCGGCACTGCAATCGCTATGTATAAATGGATCCCAAAATGGAAAATGGTTGCCAACCTGCTACAACAAGGACTCCTTGTCTACGAAAAAATGGAACGCCGCATTTTACCGACCAAAAGCCCACAATAATAAGGGGGAAACACGCATGCGAAAGGGTATCATCATACTTGCTTTCTTTCTCACAGTAAGTTCGCTAACATACGCAAGCCAAAGCCCTGATTATACCAAAGAGCAACGTGTTCCTGTGCTGTTATATCACCATATTTTACGAAAAGAAGAAAATAAGAAATTTAAACATAACTCAGGTGTGATTACACCTGAGTTATTTGCACAACAAATGAAACTATTACACGATAACGGATATAAAACCGTAACCCTGCAACAACTTGAACAATTTATCACAAGAAAAATTACGCTGCCCAAAAAAAGTATCGTCATTACGTTTGATGATGGTTACTTAAGTAACCTTACATATGCTTACCCCATTTTGAAAAAATATAACTATACAGCCGCTCTTTTCCTCATCACAGGAAACATGAAAACACAACCAGAAAAATTTAACCCGGATAAACTGAATTATATTAGTTGGTCCGAACTCCCCATATACTCAGACGTATTTCAATATGAAAGTCATACAAATGAGTTCCATCGAATGGTTGGTAACAAAAGCTTTTTACTGGCTAAACCTGCCGAAGATGTACTCATCGATCTTGAGTTGTCTAAAATGCTGTTACAGTCTCGTTACTTCGCCTATCCGTATGGTAAATATAATAAAAACACAATACAATTAGTCAAAAAAGCGGGCTACGCCATGGCGTTTACGACTCGTCCCCGCAAAGCATGCCCAGGAACTTCCTTACTCGAAGTTCCGCGCTATGGAATTCTGCCCACTACAACCATGCAGCAATTCAAAAATATCATCGGAATTCCATGACATTTCCCAAAACATCGGCATGTACGTGCTAAAAATAGTACCTGTTAGAAAAAAATCGTAAGTCCATTCCGTTTCACAAACCGAAGTCCCATATAACTAACTAATCCACCATAAAACAAAACCATCTTTTCGATTTCCTGAACATATATCGGCCATGTATAAAAAAACAACTCATTAACCGCTCCAATTACCCAGAAGCATCCAATTCCAATCATAACAATATGAAAAGCCTCCCACAAAGCAGGCATAAATAGAAAGATTCGGTTCACACTCTTCTTTATTTGCTTCATATTCCATACTACTGAAACAAGCTCTAACGAGAGAATACTTATGACTGTCCCTTCATAACCGAATCCAGGAATAGCGATTAGCAAGTATCCCAAAACTACCGAACAAGCACTTCCAAATAACAAGCCTTTCACTGGTTCCTGCTCTCTTTCTTGTGCCCATAAAATAGTCGTTGTTACCTCCCGAAGTCCCGTAAGCAGAGGAATCGCGCACAAATAACGAATCGCCCCCCCTACTTCCTCCTTATTGAATAACAGCATCGACACATCTCGGGCATAGAAAAAAAGAAACAGCGTGGAAACAACACCTAATCCCCAGGTTAGTTGTAAAGCAAGATGTGACCTTCTTACAAAAATTTTATTTTTTTTATCCTTCCAATCTTCTGTTATTTTCGCAGACAACGTGTGTGAAATCGCGGCCGTCATAATCGTTGGAAAATAAACAGCCGTTACTGCCATTCCGGCAATCTCACCAAAAACAGCGATGGCTTGATCAGCGCTCATCCCTCCATCTTGCAGACGATGCGGGACGATAAGTGCATCCAAAAATTCAGATACTGGAACAACAAGACGAGTCGCCAAAATGGTAACCGAGCTGTACAGAAAGACGGGAAGCCCAATTGAAATCGTCTGCTCCAACCTTTCTCCATTAATCACTCGCAGCGACATACGCAGGGGTATGATTAAGAACAACAAAGCACACACCGCTCCCGTGAAAGCCCCAAAAACAGCTCCACTAACTGCCCATACTTTTCCATGTACGGCCCATACGGTTGCGAATCCAAGCATCGTACATACACGAACTAACTGTTCAATCACTTCAGAACTTGCAATCGATCCGTACGATTCAATTCCTTGTAAATATCCACGAACGAGATGAAGCAGGGGAACGACAACTAAAGCAGGTGCTATATATTGAATAGGTACAGTAAGATTCTGATCTCCCATAAATAAAGCAATATCTGGTGCTAACCGATAAGAGAGATATCCAATCCCCCCCCCGATTACCGCCAAGCAAACAAGCATCATGACTACGAGATTTTTACCTCGCTGTGCATCTTTTGCCGTCATCAAAAATAATGCCGTTGGAAATCCAGCCGTAATAATCGTGAGAATCAGTCCATAAAAAGAATAGGCCATCTGGTACAGCCCGACTCCTTCTGCCCCCAGCAACCGAAACAGTGGAATACGAGCAAGCGCTCCCATCAACTTAACAATAAAAATGGCACTTGAGCGAAGTGCCATTTGTTTTAAAAAAACAGGCATGGCTCCCCTTCTTCCTTTTCTAAGCTTCTAAGCGCCTTGTCCTGTTTATACTGTATGAACGTACATGCTCCCCTATAACCTATGCCCCTCGATATTTTGCTTAATCCCGTATATGGATCAGTACAAATTTTGTATACTTATCCCAGCCTAAATCCCATGGAACACGATAGCGATCACCTGTATGAGAGTTCACGAGTGCATATCCATTCTCATCCCGGCCTACAACGATGGAGAAATGGTCAATATCGCCATTCATTTCATACCCGATTAAATCTCCTGGTTGTAAGCGGGCAATCGCCCCTGTAGGATTCTTCATCGTAGGTTTTACCACATCGCTATACACCCCGCGTGCGATCACTTTCCCATATCCACTGTACACCAGAAAATTCTTAAAGGAATCGGTTCGCACCCATGCAGTGCTTCCCCCCTGTTTATAGCGATAGTACCAACCACCACGCATAGGAAGTCCTCCCCCTTCTTCTGGATCACCAAGAACTTGCGAAGCAAAGTTCGTACAATCCCCTCCTATGTAATTGTAATCCTTATATTTTGGATTATACCGGTGATCATTCCCGGCTCCCCATGCTGCTCCTGCATACTTATTCGCATACGCGACCGCCTTTTCGCGGTTATACTTCTTCGTTCGTGTGACTGGTTCAGACTTATCCACCGCTGCATTCAGAATAAGCGCATGAATATACGGCATGTCCTTCACCGAATCAGACGGAATCGTATCCGGATTCTCTTCAATCGGATCTGAATACCATTCCCTAATAACATGCCAACCTGTTTCGTTTTTTTCTAGGCGAATTCCATGGCGCGTACCGATTCCGAACGAGTGGGAACTCATATTTTTACCCGTATATCTATATGTAAGCTTTAATGTATGTAAGAGTGATACAGTAGCTGTATTTCCCTTTACTTTCGTACGTGAAATCCTAATATTTCCTTTTGCTTCAGTAAATGTTACCCCTCTTGTTTCTGCCCACTTTTGAATGTAATTCGCTCGCTTATTCTCCTGCTGTAGCGCATAACGACTTGTTTTCTGCTGGAGATTGTAATATTTTTCGATAATGTGCGGGTTATTCTCAATCAACAATTGTGTCCGTGCTTCAAATAGCTTATTAAGAAAAACAGTAAGATCTGTCTCACCATCACGCCCTGTAGTATAACCACGATGAGGAATTACCAATAGACATACACACAAGTAATATACCATTATTTGTTTCATCATCCGTTTATCGCCTGCCATACCATATACATCGCGGTCGCTCCCTTCTGCGCATAGTATGTGCATCCATCTCTTTTCTCATAGAAGAAACTTCAGGAATAATAAAAAAACCTATTTACCACCACAATCAATCCATGTATATTGAGTGAAGAATACATTTATTGTCATCCATACACTCTGTCAGACAATCAGGGTAGAAGACGGATGGAAAGGAAAAGGGATGGAGCTTTTACGCAAAATTGGGCAGATACTCGAAGCCAATGACATTCCGTATCAGTTGGAAAATCCAGCAGAAGGTCATTATTTGTATCGGACAGTTGAGGAAATGCGTGATGCCGGAATGACGCCAGATAATGTTGTACTTGATCTGTTTTTTGATTTCAAAAACGAGGCGGTGTTCCTCGGCATGATCCGTATTCCGCATAAGCTGCGCGGCCGAAACATCGGAGCTGACATCGTGCGCTTGATGAAAGAATATGCTATCGAGAATCACTGGGTCGTAATCCTCGAAAGTGCCCCGGAGAATCTGCTTTTCTGGCAAAAGATGCACTTCTCAAGCTTTATGTACGAAACGTATGGCTTCTGGATGATGGGCTATGGAGCGAAAAGTAAATTAATCTTCAAAGTAAAATGGACACAAATGAAAAAACATCTATATGCCAATGTGGAATAAAACAGAGGGGAGAAAAACAGGAGAGAAAACACGAGTCCGATTACAAGGTGGAAAAAGGCGAATGCCTTTTCCTTCCGTAGATCGTCCTTATGTTTTCTCTCCTTTTCATCTTTCCTCATCCTTTTCTTTTTAGCGAACCTCATGCGTACGGTCAAGCGGATAAAATACATACTCGGCTCGACCGACCACATTACTACGCGCAATAAAACCAATCTCCCGACTATCCATACTTCGATTTCGGTTATCCCCCATCACAAAATACGAATCCTTCGGTACAACAATTCGTTCAAATCCTGACAATGTTGCTTCCGCCAAGTATGGTTCACTTGCCACACTTCCATTCCGGTACAAGATACCATCTTTCAATTCCAGTTCATCCCCTGGAATGCCAATAATGCGCTTAATGTAATCATCTTCTTTTGTAGCATGTAACACGATTATATCGCCTCGCTGTGGGTTTTCTGCATAGTACACCCATTTGTTCACTAAGATGCGTTCATTATTGGCAAGTGTCGGCTCCATCGATACACCTTTCACAACATACGGGGCAAATAAGAAGAGCCGAACGGCTAGTACCCCTCCTACAATAAGCAAAAAATAGCGGCTCCATATCACAAGTCCGGACTGCTGCTTCATCATATCGCCCTCCTCCCCTATGCTTTTTTATCTCCTAATAGTGCGGTCTGTACAAACGAGGAAAAGCGCATCCCTCAACGGGACACGCTTCCTTCTAGCTGTCTGACGCTTACCTAGCGCGTATTAATCCATACGCTCTTCACTTCTGTATACAGTTCAAGCGCATAGCTGCCCATCTCTCGACCAATACCGCTCTGTTTGTAGCCGCCGAACGGAGAGGCCGCATCGAATACGTTGTAGCAATTTACCCATACAGTGCCCGCACGAATGCGATCCGCAAGTTTATGTGCGGTAGACAGATTCTGTGTCCACACACCTGCTGCCAATCCGTAATTCGTACGATTCGCACGCTCAATTACATCCTCAATGTCATCAAACGGCATCGCCGCAAGCACCGGGCCGAAGATTTCTTCCTGCGCAATTGTCATGTCATCCGATACGTCAGAGAATACTGTCGGCGTTACAAAGTAACCATTCGCCAGCTCTTCTGCGCTTTCCACTGCGGTAACGCGCTGTGCGCCTTCCTTCAGACCAACATCGATATAATCGCTAACACGGCTGAACTGCTCCGCTGATACGAGCGGTCCCATCTCCGTATCCGCAAGCAGACCGTTGCCCACTTTAATTTTTTTCGCATGATCTACCATGTCACTTAACACGTTGTCGTACACTTTTTTGTGCACGTACAGACGAGATCCTGCGCAGCATACCTGTCCCTGGTTAAAGAAAATACCGCTGAGCGCTCCCGGAATCGCACGGGACATATCCGCATCTGGCAAAATAATATTTGGCGATTTACCGCCAAGCTCAAGGGAGATCTTCTTCAGCGTGCCAGCAGCCTGACGCATGATCAGACGACCAACATCGGTTGAACCGGTGAACGCAATCTTGTCGACATCGTAATGATCAACAAGCGGCTGCCCTGCCGTCTCACCAAATCCAGTCACAATGTTTACTACGCCATCTGGGAATCCCGCTTCCATAATGAGTTCGCCAAGACGCAGTGCTGATAACGGCGTCTGCTCTGCCGGTTTCAAGACTACTGTATTGCCGCATGCGAGAGCCGCACCCAGCTTCCACGCCGCCATAAGAAGCGGGAAGTTCCACGGGATGATCTGACCAACTACGCCAACCGGCTCACGTTTTGTATAGTTAAAGAAATTCGGAATGGATACCGGGATTGTTTGTCCGTAAATCTTTGTCGCCCATCCGGCATAATAACGGAAATGATCTACTGTAAGTGGGACATCAGCATTCGCCGTTTCACGAATCGGCTTACCATTATCCAATGTCTCCAACTGAGCCAGTTCTTCTGTATGTTGTTCAATGAGCTCAGCCAATCGATACAGAAGCTTGCCGCGTGCCGAAGGGGTCATTCGTCCCCACTTGCCATTGAGAGCTGCTCGTGCCGCTTTAACCGCCTTATCAATATCTTCCGCGTTTCCATCCGCTACCTGACATAGAACTTGTGTCGTAGCCGGGTTAATGGTCTCGAACGTTTTTCCAGAGGAAGACTCCACCCACTGCCCGTTAATGAGCAATTTTTTCGGGCCTTTCAGGAATGATTCTACATTCGGGTTTAACGATGGCGAAGCGAGTTGCATGAACAAATGCCTCCTTTTAAAGTTAAAATGGTGACCAACCACTTTTTACTATAACTGAAAACGCTACCATTTAAAAGAGTTTTTCGAATTAATAAAACATTTAATCTCTTACTAGTTTTTGGCATACACTTTGCTTAACATATATAAACGAAAGCCAAACAAAATGAGGAGAGATAAAATGTCTCACAAGAAACACATGCTGCTGGCGAATCTTGCTCTGCTTGGCATCGCAATTGCCTGGGGGTATACGTTCGTTCTAACGAAAGATTTGCTCGAAGAGATGGGGCCACTCTATTTCATCGGTACCCGCTTCTTGCTGGCAGCTCTGCTGTTGCTTCCGTTTTGCTGGAAGCATCTCAGACGTACCGACCGTGAAGTATGGAAGGCTGGGCTTACCTGCGGCTTGCTGCTGTGGGCTTCCTTCACCCTTCAAGTCGTCGGCATCAATCTGACAACACCAGGTAAAGCAGGAGTTCTCACAGGAACTATGGTGATTTTTGCTCCGCTTTTGTATTTTGTATGGGCACGGATTCCTGTACAGACAGGACCTTTGCTTGGCAGTCTATGCGCATTCTCCGGGCTGATTCTTCTCTCATGGGATGGCAATTGGTCTGGAGTAAACCTCGGTGATGGGCTCACACTCCTGTGCGCATTCTGCTTTGCCATCCACATGGTTATGGTCGACCGGCTGTATCACAAAAACATTACATTTGACGCCCTTTTATTCGTCATGATTCAACTATTCGTAGTTGGCATCATTGATACTGCACTTGCTGTAGCTACCGAGCCTGTACCTAGCATGTTGTCTCCATATGGCTGGTTTGCCTATCTATTCGATCTGCTTATCGGTACAGCTCTTGCCTATGTCGTACAGATTAAAGCTCAGAAGTATTCACCACCAACACATGTCAGCTTGATTCTGGCGTTTGAGCCCGTATTCGCGTTCGTCTTTTCCTGGCTGTTATGGGGGGAAGCAGCTACATCGGCTGTCGTGGTCGGCATTGTACTCATTCTCGCAGGTATTTTCGTGACAGAAGGCTGGGAGATGGTACGTGCTCGCATAAAAGATGCGGCACTGTATGATGAGGAACGGGCATCTGGATAACTTCAGAAAAAAGAGGCTAGCCTCAGTTTGAGGCAGCCTCTTCTTTTTATTATTCGTGCCAGAACGCTAGAAGTGCTTCCCGCACAAGCTTAGCCCCAAGCGCAGTCGTAATTCCCGCATGATCATTCGGCGGTGAAACTTCTACCAGATCCATGCCTACAATGTTCTGACCACGCAGCAGGCGAAGGGCCTGTAGCATCTCCATTGCGGATACGCCTCCTGGCTCCTGAGTACCTGTTCCCGGTGCAAACGCTGGATCCACTACGTCAATATCGAGCGTCACATAAATCGGACGGCCCGTAATTTCCGGTAGAATGCGCGTAAGCGGCTCCAATACGGTATCTTGTGTCAGATTGGTATGTGCCGCCGCATATTCAAATTCATCCTGTTCACCAGACCGTATGCCAAATTGATAAATATGCGAAGGAGACACGAACTTCGTGATGTGCTTAATAACGGTAGCATGGCTCATTGCTTCTCCAAAAAATTCGTTACGCAAATCAGTATGCGCATCGAAATGCAGCAGCACAACATTCGGATACTTCTCAGCAACTGCGCGAACAGACGCATAGGTGACAAGATGCTCACCGCCCAGCATAAACGGAATCTGTCCTCGTCTTACAATGTCTCTCGTCGCCTCATAAATAACCTCAAGCGACTTATCCACATTGCCAAACGGAAGCACTAGATCTCCCATATCCGCAAATTTGACGGCGGATAAACGACGGTCAAGCGCTGGACTGTACTCTTCTAATCCTTGTGAGGCATGACGGATTCCCTGCGGACCAAAGCGGCTTCCTGCCTTGAAGCTAACTGTATAATCCATTGGTGCACCGTACAAGACCACCTGCGCCTGCTCTGGATTTTGCATCGCTTTAATAAAAGTACCCGGTTGAATGTACGAAACTGCATGTGCTGTATTCATCTATAAACCCTCCATTTTTTATAAATGTTTAGATAACAAATGGAGAGTGAATAATCAGGACCATCGAAAGCAGTACTGCAATTAGAAATAGTTGATTTTGCATAGGCAGCCCCCATTTCTGCAATGAGTCGGCGACAGCGAACTTGTCGCCGCTGTCGCTTTTTACTACCAAGCAAATACTGCGCCAATTAAAGATAAGCCTACACGTACCGAAGCAAACAACTTCTCTCTTTACATGACTTCCGCTATCTAGTTTGTCGATTCTACAAAAGTACATCCGGTCAAAAACAGACCGTAATACAACAATTTACATGCTAAACTGAATAATTTTATTCAATACAGAATAAAAATCTACTATATCAGGGGCTTATCATCCTATTCCACCGGACGATGCCTTTGTTTCGGATTACGCATTACCATATACGGTTCTACTTCCCCATCCACATACATAAACGGAAGTGGCGTAATCGGCACATCCCCGCGCATCGAGAAATCGACCGCAATTTGTGCCAGCAAATACGCTCCCTTCGCATCCGCAAGATCGGCTATAATCAAAACATCTTGATGCGGCACAGCAACGCCCATTTTTCCGCGTATACGCGCAGCCATATCTGCCATCAAGTCTGTGTTCAATACACGACTGGCACTATAGCTGTCCGAAAACGCATAAAAATAAAACACATGATCTCCCACCTGATCGCGCTTTGGCTCCCCTTCAAGACGCGATAAATTACGAAGCGCATGTTCATGCAGCTTCTCCGCCGACATCCCTGCTTCCGTTAGCATTTCCTCTGTCACGAGCGTGTACCCTGCCTCTAATTCCAGCGCATAAAGTATCACCGTCTCCGCTGTATGCTCCCGGTACACGAATGACTGACTTGCCTTTTCTTTCAAAAATGAAGGATGTCTAAGCACTGGATACAACTTCGCTTCCTGTCCTGTAAGATGCGGGGTACTTCCCGTTTCTCGCACAGCTATCGCTACTCGGTCTGCAAATGCAAAGACAAGTGCTGCCTCCTCTGCTTCATTGCCTTCCACCTTTGCCAGTAGCGGCTTAAGCTGGATCGTCATATCCTCCCTACCTGAGCTAACCAGTGTTATTTCTGTATCTGCTTTTCCAGCAAGAGTCCGCCAGCCTGTCGGGAGCTTTTGTGCAAGCCTCTCGATTACAAGCTGCTGTATTCGCTGCTGAAATATCTGCTGTTCATTTTTCTGTGTCATTTTAATCCGCCTTTGCTGTAGTCATCTACGTATCTATCTTATCCAATCAGGTGCAAACAAGCCTGTTTGTTCAGGCGCCCTCTTCGTCCTTTTTTCCTCGATTCGGACAATCGAAGTGCTGCCATTCCAGAAATATGCGCAGCAGCCATTGAGGTGCCGCTCAGCTTTTTATACGTATTACGAGGCCATGTGGACAAAATGTCCACACCAGGAGCCGTCACATCAAGTCCATATCCATGTGCGCTGAATGCTGCCAGCTCCCCCTGTTTCGTACTCGCCCCGACCGCGATCACCTCAGGATAGCGTGCCGGAAACTGAAGTTCTCCTCCATTATTCCCGGCCGACGCTATCAGGCAGATTCCTGCCGCAGATGCTCGCTTAATTGCTGCGTGCAGTGCCGGGCTGTCTCCCGTCATCCCAAAGCTCATATTAATAATATCCATTTTATTCGTAATCGCCCAGTCAATCCCTTGCACAATCGTTGCGAGTTCCCCCTCTCCATCCGGGTTAAATGCTCGCACGTCATACAAAGACGCATTCGGCGCTACCCCTACGACACCAATCCGGTTGTTTACCGCAGCAATCGTACCGGCTACGTGAGTGCCATGTCCGCCGTTTCCCTTGCGATCAACAATCGTTCCACCGACAAGATCCACACCGCCCTTCACACGCCCACGCAAATCAGGATGCGTACGTGCAATTCCGGTATCAATGACCGCTATTTTGACGCCCTTACCGGTTGTTTCTGGCCAAAGTTTTGGAGCACCAATTTTTTTTACTCCCCATGGAATAACCTGGCCGCTGTGCACATGGACACGTGCATTTTCTTCCACCTGCGCTGCAGTAGGCAACAAATGTTGACACCGTCCGTACTGCTCATCCGGTATAAATAGACAAAGGACGCTATCACAGCGCCCGAATTTCACCACTTCTCCCGCTTTTTCTAGTCTTTCTGCGGTCTTTTGAAACGCACGCCTCCGTGCAAATGAAATCACCTTCATATGCCGTACCTCCGCTTTTTTCCTTATCGTACGTAGAAGCAAGCGGAAGCGTATAGGCATTGGTATAATTAGGCGAATAGACGAGACTCGAAGCGAGCGATCAAATCATTCGCATCTTCTCCGGTTTGCGCAGCTATTTGTGCCAGTACAGCATGGATGAATGCGGTGAATTCTGCCAGTTCTTCATCGTCAAATACAACCCGATCATTCTCCATACGAGATGTAACAACCATCGATGTTACAAACTGCGTCATTGGCACATGCTCATCATTTAATACATAAAACACATAAGGATGCTGTTCCACAAGTTTGCCGGCCCACGCATTAACAGCCGCATTGCTCATCATATCCTCAAGTTCCCCCGAAAAACCATAAAACGCAAAAACAAGCGACTCCTTCTGCCGTGCAAGAGCTTTTGTATCAGTGAGAAGCGGCGCAAAAAAAGCATCGATTTTTCCGATATCCTCACGTTCCACTTCCTCTCGCGAAATCTGAAGCGGAGTAATGTGTGAGACATCATCCGAGTCACGTTTTCTATCCGCTTCCTCTCCCGCTTCTTCCAATACAGCATCTGACATCTCAGCCAGCCAAGATTCAAACGAGACGAAATCATCCTCATACAACTCCCAGCCGATTGCCTCAGCAAACAAGCGGGCACGTGGGCGTGGCTTCATCCCAATCGCTTCGCACGTATCGTAAATCATCACCATCCGGCTCTGCACGAAGGTCTCCTGCTCTTCCTGATCTACCGGGAGTACATACGTACGGTACAGATGAGCTGTTTCTTCGTCTGCCCAATCCAGTAGCGCCGTTGCATCATATGTCTCTCGCTCAATGCGGTCGATCCAAGCATGAATTCGTTCCGAATCTAGGTCTCCCTCTCCGGCCCGTAGGCGAATCCATCCCCCTCGCTCTCCCGCTTCGACCCGAGAGACTACTTCTTCTACCATGTCGGATGCTTCTTCACGCAGCACATCTTCCTCAAACGCGATCCGTGCAAGTGTCCATTCATAACGGCTTTTGGACACGCTCTTTATATGTACATCGTCCACAGCTTGCGCAACGCTCTCTGCGGAATCGAGCGCTTCCCCGTTGTGCCTGCGCCCCGCAAATACTTTGCGCAAGAATCGTTTCATCATGTGAACTCCTCCTGTTGTTCCTCTTTTCTTTCCTCTTTACATTGTACTGGTAAAACGTCTATGAAAAAAGTGAAAAAACACGGAGTCATCTGATTGACAACGAGGAAACCGTGCATTATGATGATTCAATCGTAATTCAATTGCCGAGTCCATTATGGAGCGGGGGACCCGGAATTTGGGGTGAATCGTACGATGCGTAGGGCGTCCTTTCGTCCGAACCCGTCAGCTAACCTCGTAGGCAGAATAAGGAGAGGAATTATGGTTCAATTTTTCAGGAGTGTACTGGCCAAAAAAGACAAGAAGCCAAAAACACACCAGGAACTGCAAGCAGATGTGCGTCTTATACTCAACCGTTTGGCCGGCAAAAAAATGAATGTTACCATTGAAACACCGAGCGAGACCAAACAAATTTCCGGTATTCTTAAAAAAGCAGCTGCTGAAATTATGGGGAGCCAGTATCAATGCCTTCATTTTTGTCTCGATATCGACACACACTGCATCGGCACGTTAGAACTTAGTTCTATTCATGAAGAAGCGGATCGAATTGTGATTCTTTGCGAACCAAACCATAGTCAGCCAGGACACTACAACAAAATCATTACAATCAGGAAATAACCAGTCCCCACCCCCGCGAAATCTCGCGGGGGTGTTTATTTTGATTGCGCATAAATACTTGTAATATAACAGACCTCCCACAACTATGCGTCATATTTTCATTACTCTAAAAATACGAAAAATAGCGTATGATTGAGAAATATGAAGAATATAAGCCATTCCTGTAAAAAAACCACTCATTTATGATACAAAACACATTTGAATAATTATCTTCTGTTATAATACAATATAAACATCAAAGGAGGCGTTCAACATGATTCCAGTGTCTGAGTTCTATAACAACCTTCCAACGAAAACTTGTGCACGCTGTGGAGCCGAATTATCTGAGCAGGCTGAGTCTTATATGACTGAATGCGGCAGCAACGATACGTGCACTAACTTGCCTCACTAAGTGATGGCATTTTTGTAAACCTTGTTACGTTGAGAACCTTATCCCACACTTGAACACCTTTTGCCCTGTGCAGAGGTGTTCCTTTTTTATGACGTTGAGACTTGCCACAATCAGAAAAATTGTATATCATAATTTTCAATTCAAGGAACAAGCTATGAGGAAGAATAGTACGCAGGATGCGGCGTTGCAGAGAGCCGGGAGCAGGTGGAAGCCCGGTACGTACCGCCCTGGGGAATGGACTTCTGAGCTCCGTGCTGAAGCGGCATCTGCTGTGAGTAGGCACAGGCGGCTTCCCTCCGTTATCGGGGATTAAGTGAGCCTTACGCCCAGCCTTCTTTCTGCTGCGCTTTTGGCTAACGAGGGTGGCACCACGGTTCTTCGTCCCTTATGGACGAGGAGCCTTTTTTATTTTATATACCAAAGGAGCAAACACACGATGACAAAACAAATTTTTTCTGGTGTGCAGCCGAGTGGGAATTTTACATTAGGTAACTACATCGGCGCCATGAAACGGTTCGTGGCCCTGCAGGAAGAAGGAAACTGTATCTACTCCATCGTAGACCTGCACTCGCTTACTGTACCAAAAGAGCCGCAAGCACTTAGAGAGTATACGATGCAGCTTGCTGCCATGTATCTAAGCATCGGAATCGATCCGGCAAAGTCCATTCTGTTCATCCAATCTCATGTTAAAGAGCATGCAGAACTCGGCTGGCTGATGCAATGCACAGGCTACATCGGTGAGCTTGAACGCATGACACAGTACAAAGATAAATCTACCGGCAAAGAAGTCGTAACATGCGGACTGCTTACATATCCGGCACTTATGGCAGCTGACATCTTGCTATATAATGCAACTCATGTTCCAGTTGGAGAAGATCAGAAGCAGCATCTGGAGTTCACTCGTGATATGGCCGAGCGTTTCAATAAAAAATACGGAGAAACATTCATCATCCCAGAACCGATGATTCAGGAGTTCGGCGGCCGCATCATGTCACTTGATGATCCTTCTAAGAAAATGAGCAAAAGCAATCCAAATGCAGGAAGCTATGTAGCGCTGCTGGATGAACCTTCTGCCATCGTCAAAAAAATCAAGCGGGCTGTAACGGATTCAGAAGGCGTTGTACGCTACGATAAAGTAAATAAACCTGCGATCAGCAACTTACTCACCATTTATTCCGTTTGCAGCAATGAGCCAATTGAAACGATTGAAAAGCGTTATGAGGGCCGTGGCTATGGCGACTTCAAAAAGGATCTTGCTGAAGTTGTCGTTAATGCGCTAACGCCAATCCAGCAGGAATACACACGCTGGATGGCAAGTCCCGAGCTTGAAGATATTCTCAAACAGGGAGCAGAGCGTGCCGCTGCTATTGCATCGGTTACGTTGGATCGCGCCCGCCGCAATATGGGACTTGTCACCTTCTAAAAAGAAAAAAGGAAGGAAAAGGCGAATGCTTTTTCCTTCCTTCAATCATTTTTATGTGCTTCCTTTGATATCCAATCGTGATTTTCCAGTAATGGCATCCCAGCGAGAAATCCATGCCACACCTTCCATAACCCACTGCTCGATTTCTTCTATTTTCTTATCCTGAATTCCAAGCTCACACCCAGTAATAAAAATCATTCGTCGTTCCTCGTTCGTCATCACCTTTTCCATCGCTACCAGTTTAAACATCTTGCGAATCAGCATCATTTTTTCTTCGTCCGTAATATACGGGCTCAATTCGCTGGCCAGGTCTTTTGGATTTTTCGGATATTCCAGGTCATCATGAAAAATCTGACGTTCTCGTACAGAAAAAATATCAAGATTCACCTGACGAAAAATCTTCTCTTGCTCTATATCATCCAGATATCCGTCTGCCTGTGCAGCACAAATCAGCAGCCGAATTTCATATAATCTTGGATGGCTTGCTGCATCTAGCTTTTCATGCATAATAAAGCCCCCTTTTGAAAACGCTTTACTAGCATTATACCATCTTTATTACACTACAGATGTTGTGAAAATCGTAACTTTCTACTTTACAACATTGGAAAAAGGCGGCATCTCGCAACTGATGCCGCCATACAATATTAGTCTCGCATTGCGTGAATGGTTTCCGTCAGCCTTGTAATGCATCCACTTAGCTGTTCTAACCGGGACTCCACCCGAACGAGCAAGTACAGCGTTACAGCAGCCGGAAAACCTACATTCGAGAGCACGGGAATCCAATCTGTCACTGTATTGTCCTCCTTCTGGCTCTTTCGTTACGTTTAGCTATGCCAGAGCAATGTCTGAGACCTGATGATCTACAAGTCGCACACCTTTCTTTCCTACAATCGGGCCCGTTGGTGTATCAAAAATTCTGCGACTAATGATAACATCCATTGCCGTCGCTACACTCGCAGCATTTATCGGCATGATTGGATCTGCGACCGCTAACGTAACCATTCCACCACCTGCTGTTGTAAATTGAAGCTCCAATGTTTTCACTTACAACCCTCCCATCTTATACCTGGAATAATTGTGTCTGAGCTGCCTGCTCTACTCCAACCAACGGATGCTCCTGCAAACTTGCCAGTGCAGCTGCTGTCTCATAAATATCCTGTTGCGATGCAGTCTGACTAACGCCGCGATATACTTTGCGACGGATTTTTTTCTTGCCGTCTGTACCTAATCCATCCTCAAGCAGAAGGATTAGCTGCATTCCTTTTGTTACACTTGAAACTGCCATGCCTTTTCACCTCCTCCAAATCCGACTTGTATAATCATTCGGATTTGGCAAGAGAAATAGGGACAAAAAAATGCGTTACTTTTGGACGTCATAAATCGGTTGAATAATACAAAAGAATCATGACCATATGAAAAAATTGAGTATAAAATAAAGAAGGCGTATAACATTTTATGTAAAAGGAGGACAAACCAGTGAAGCAAAATCAAAGAGAACATTTTCGTCAGGTCTTCCAAAATCCACTGTGCGCCAATATGACTATTGTCAAGATTAAAGACAATCAAATTGATGCCAACCATACAAAAACATGTATCCTTGACATCGGGCCAGGTGGACTTCGCTTTTATACAAACCTCAAATTGCCTGTCAATCCATATATCGTGCTCGAATTTCAAACACGCATTATGGATCAGATCTTGTCACTCCCTGGCTATATTGTTCGCAAGATTGATACGGAAGAATTATATGAATACGGGGTACGCTTTGTACTTGATGAACAGCAAAAAATGGAACTATCATCCCTTTTGAACACGATGACAATCCGGATGCGTCGAAATCCAAATATCACCTCATGCTCTCTATGTGATAGTAAAGATCGTATGGCATGCATAAAAAAAATGGATGCCCCCTCCTCCGATGAGTCTAATTCCTCTTCTTCCTTTTTGTAATGATCTATTCGTTCAGAAGTTCCTGCAAGTGAGCAATGCGCTGCGGATCACGCAACTGACTTCGACATGCAGTCGAAAGCGTAAGCCGTCCAAGCGCTTGATAGTCCTCTAATAACTGTGGCGCCTGATTTGCAATCGCTTCCATATGTCGCACAACCGTGCCGATATCTCCACGGGCAATCGGGCCAGTCAACGCTTCTGCTACTCCTCTCTCCCGTATGTTTTGAACCGTTCCCTCCAATAGCGGGTACAGCGCCGAAAGCGCCAGCTGCTCTTCGATCTCGGCTGTCTGCAGTAAACGCAACGCAAAATCCACTACTCCAGTCAAGCTGTTAGAGACAACTGCAGCAGCTGCATGATACAGTGGCTTTTGTGCAGCTGTAATGACCAAATAACGGTTTCCTGTTATCTCAAGCCATTCTTTAAGCATGGTAATAGCTACTTCTTCCCCTTCTATGCCGAACACCGAGGTCGCAAGCTTGTCCGCTCCAGATCGACCGTCTGCGAACGACTGAAGTGGGTGCAGTGACGCCGTATAGGCCCCTGCCTGCTTTATCGGGAGCAATACGTCTGATGAAGCAGCACCACTCATATGAAACACAAGCTTCCCTTCCCATTCCCCTTCCACTGCTAGTAGACGAACAACCGCTGGAATCGCATCGTCCGGAACAGTCAGCACAATCCAGTCCGATTCGCGTATGAGCACAGCTACATCCTCGTATACCCGTCCTACCTCTCCGATAAGTGACACGGCTTCCCTTGCACTCGCCTGCGTGCGACTATAATACCCGACTTCCTCCGCTCCATGTCGAGCCATATACAAACCAAAAGCAGAGCCTAGTCTTCCCGCTCCTATTATGCCGATTTTCATGTCGGATCCCTCCTTATTTTTCTACATTCAGTATATCATGTCGTCTTTTTTCAGATCGTGTAGTGTATACTATAGGGGGCCCGTACAGTTTGTAAAGTTTGTGTAAAATTTATTAGGTTTGCATTGTATGGCAGTAAATTTTTAATTAAGATTTCATTGTTCGACATGATTTGCTAAAATGGAGTTTGTATGAAAAAAATTTTGGAGGTTTTGATGCATGATTTTCTCGGCGAAACGAGATGTATTCCTGGATATGCTGACTTCAATAGCTGAAAATGTGAAAGAGTCCGCCCAATATTTTGTTGATTTTAAAATTCGAGATGAAGCGGACCTGAAAGAATTCGCTACGAGAATGAAAGAGTTTGAAACAAAAGGTGATACGTACATCCACGAGATCATTGTGGCTTTGAATAAAACGTTTATTACCCCTCTAGAACGTGAAGATATCCTTGAGCTGGCTAATACAATGGATGACATTCTCGATGGTATGGAACAGTGTGCTTCCCGGTTTGAAATGTACAATATTACCGAAGCCGACGAGTACATGATTACATTTGCCCAAAAGATTCTGGAAAGCACTGAAGAAGTAGCAAAATCGACCAAGCTTCTAAACAAGAAGAAGTTGATGGATATCCGTCCTCATGCCATTAAAATTAATGACATCGAATCCCAATGCGATGATCTACTGCGCATCTGCATTAAGGAATTATTTGCAAATGAAAAAGATCCAATTAAAATTATTCAATACAAAGAACTATACGAGGTGTTAGAAAACATTTCGGACAGCTGCGAAGATGTAGCCGATACTCTCGAAACGATCATCATGCGAAACGCGTAAGGAGATGCTCTTTATTTTATGGATACCACTTTACTTCTGATTATTTGCATCGTACTGCTTGCGCTGGCGTTTGATTTTATTAACGGATTTCATGATACTGCAAATGCGATCGCTACCTCTGTATCGACCCGTGCTCTGTCTCCACGAGTTGCCATTGTGCTTGCAGCATCAATGAACTTTCTTGGAGCACTCACATTTACCGGAGTTGCCAAAACGGTCACTAAAGATATCGTTGACCCGTTCACCCTGCAAAACGGGTCTCTTGTTGTGCTTGCTGCCTTGCTAGCGGCCATCACCTGGAATCTTGTTACTTGGTATTATGGCATTCCTAGCAGTTCGTCGCACGCTCTGATCGGCTCAATTGCAGGTGCGGCCATTGCGTCTGCTGGCATTCATGCTCTCAATTACCAAGGCTTTATTAAGATTATCGAAGCCCTTTTGATTTCTCCCTTTGCAGCGCTCGCGATCGGTTTTTTAATGATGACACTTTTTGCTGCGATATTTAAAAACTTTAGTCTCGGCAAAACAAATCGTGGGTTCCGTTACTTTCAGGTGTTCACGGCGGCGTTGCAATCGTATTCACATGGTACGAATGATGCCCAAAAAGCAATGGGGATTATCACACTCGCTTTGATCTCTGGGGGATTTCAGACAACAACAGATATACCAATGTGGGTACGAGTCGGAGCCGCACTGGCAATGGGAATCGGTACATCGGTCGGCGGATGGAAAATCATTAAAACAGTAGGGGGAAAAATTATGAAGCTGCAGCCTGTGAACGGTGCGGCGGCAGATCTGTCATCTTCCCTATTAATTTTTACATTTACGTATCTCCATCTTCCCGTTAGTACAACCCACGTCATCTCTTCTTCTATTATGGGGGTAGGGGCAGCCAAACGGGTCAGAGGTGTAAAATGGGGCGTTGCACGTCGGATTGTCATCACATGGATTATTACGCTGCCAATCTCGGCACTGCTTGCCGCACTGATCTATAAAATTGCAGATTTACTCTTTTAACTCGAATAAGCTTCCAAAAGGTACATGAATAGAAGGGGAGAAAGCATGCGGACGATTGTCCTCTTGTTTTCTCCCCTTTTTCTTATGCGATACCCATTCACTACGCTACAGCACATGTTCACCGCCATAATTGTGGCTACATCCTACAGCTATACAACTGCACCTTGGCATTGCCCAATCCTTCTACCGCGTGCACGACCATAACGGCTAACTTGGCGTCATTTGCCTTATCTTGAATTTGCTTAATAACAAGAAAAAGATCTTGATATAAGTACGAAAAATCCACATGCTGTTCTGGATATGCCTGCTTGAGCTTCTGGTCGATATCTTTAAGCTTCTTACCCGTTACAAGCAGATTTTGCACAAGTTGTGCACTCATCTGCGGCGTAAGCTTATACGTTGCTTGATACTCCACAATCTCTTTATATAGCGCAGCCATCTTATCGAGGGTCTCTTCTCCCTGCATAGCACGAAATGCAGCCATATAACGGCTGTTATTATATTGCTCATATTTCCCAAATCCTAAATACAGTATAGCAACGATCAACATATAGAAAAAAAACTGTTTCCCAATTTTTTTTACCACCGCCACCCCTCCCCGTTCCCTCACTTCCTTACATATGTATTCTTGTCCTGTATTCTTTTATGACTGGAATTACGGACGAGCATAAAAAATCCGCCGATTTAAGCCGGCGGATTCCTTATACAAACATCCATTCTTTTTGCCACTGTTTGATCTGTTGATTAAGCGTGGCGCGGTGCGCCTCATGATGTTGAATCGTATCTTTATGTGCCTCTGTTTCCTGCTCCAACTGATAGCGCCAGCGGCGGATTTCCTGAATTTTGGCATCACAATCATGAATCTGCTTCACACGATCCATATAATAAACCGGTAGAAGTGTAATATCTTTTTTTAGTGCTACCATCTCATCAATGATTTTGACCGATAATCGTTTAATTTCACGCTCGGTCTGTGCTTCACTAATGCTTGTATCGATTTTATGCCACAGGCTGCGTAAAAGACCTTCTCTCGCTTCCGTAGCAACAACTTGCTCCTGTCTAGCAATCAGTTCATGCACGCGTTGTAACATGACACCTGCTTTCCCTTCAAATATCCCGCTCATTTTGTGAATATCATACGGCAAGCGCTGGCCAAGTGCTTCACGAATGCTATCCTTCTCCTCCACAATCTGATCCAGCTGCTTTTGCAACACTTTCATATTGGAATTTTTTTGCTCTAAAAGTCGCTCTTCCAGTTCAATCGCATATGCATGCTCTTCATATTTTACACAGAGGTGATCGTAAATGCCTTTTTTCTCCTGCCAGTACTGCAAAAAACAAAGCAGTCGTTCATCTGCCTCTGCTTCTTCTATTTTTTCAGCCCAGAGGAAGAGACAATAGAGGAGAAAAGGAAGTAATTTTTCCCGCAGACGCTGATTCGATAATGCTGGTAAACTCCCCTGCTTGTCCATCAACTCCTGTACGTACAATGCGACAATACGCGGCACGGGCACTAGTTCCTTCGGTATGTCAGAATTACGATGGCGAATTTCCTCCACCTTATCCCCTTCATATACAAATAGATCCAAAAGCGTCTCGCCTGCAAATTCTTTTTCTGTACGCACTACAGTTGCAAGAGCGGCCTCTGTAATCTCTTTCATATTATCAATCAAGTCATCCCGATTACTATAGGAAATAGAACGGTTATGAACCATTTCATTAAATCGAATAAGCGTTTTGAACAAAAGCTCATTTCGCGGCAGGCCACTCATCCGTGCCGCTTCTTTTTCAAGCGTACTGCTGATTTTTCCAGCAAGCAATTCGAGCACGCTCGCTTTTTCCAGCAGAGAAAGCAGCACACGTAATGCCTCATCTGAAAGTGATACAATCGGGTATACAAGAGCCTGCTTATCCATACGTATTCTCCTCCGATCTGTTCAGCATCCTTTATTTACTGTACCATACAGTTACGGACATATACATTTTTATTCACATCTTTGTCACATTCGACAAAATTAGAAGCGAAAACAGGTAAATCCATCTTCTTATTTTGACAAAATTCACTGCTTGGTTATGGCATAATAAAAACAAGTCATCCTATTAGCATGCTATTATGACAAGCTAGTAGGTCTCTTACTGTTGTGACCACTCCACTGTATTGGCCCTTCCCGTTCACGGAAGGGCGATTTTTTTGTATAGATACGATATAATACATACATTCTTGTTTGTAGCTGGAGGTAATAATCGTATGATGCAACAAAGCCCCTATGAACTGCTTGGAGGAGAGGAAACCCTGCGCCGTCTGGTAGCCGCTTTTTATGCACGCGTAGCACGAGACCCTCTACTCAGTCCCATCTTCCCAAAGGATTTGGCACTTACCGAACAAAAGCAGTTCATGTTTCTGACGCAATTCCTTGGCGGAGAGGCCTTATATAGCAATGAATACGGCCACCCGATGCTTAGAGCGCGGCATATGCCGTTTCAAGTTACACCGAAGCGAGCGGAACGCTGGCTTTTGCTTATGCAAGAGGCAATGGATGAAATCGGGATGGAAGGGCATGCGCGGACGTATATGTATGAGCGCCTAACACAAGTCGCTCATCATATGGTAAATGCAGCAGATGATGAAACAACTGAACATCTGGCTCGTCTTTGAAAGAAGGAAAAGGTATTCGCCTTTTCCTTCTTTAGTAATCGTTTTACTATTTTGTCTATTACCCGTACAGAACCAGTCGGTTTTGTGGAAGAAACGTTTCTTCGTGCTGATTTAGCAAAATTGAAAACATCGTGAACCGTCTTGTTGATGTATGTTGTATCTGTCTGATCACATTCCAGAACCTCTCCCACTCATTAACCTGACCATACTCTCCCCATATTTCTTCCTCTTCCGCTTCTTCTCCATCCTGTTCCGGAAGCAAATATACGATAAAGAGCGGATGGTTTTCCTGCTGTCGCCATACCGCTATCTTTTCCTTCAATTCCTCAGCCGCTCTTGCCCATGCAAAAAAAATCTCGGCTTGCTTGCCGCCACCCTCTACCAAAAACGAATAAGAAACATCTCCCGCTTCTTCTTTGATGATACATATATCCTGTAGCAGACTTTCATTATTCGTGAAATAATCTCCAAATAGCGTACTAGCTGTTTTCGAATTCACGAATTGCTCCATGTGCTCACCTCTCAAAAAAATAAAAACCGGCTGAATATTCCACACAGCCGGTTGCACTACTCGCTCCGGACAATCTAAGTGCCCACATACAGATTGCCTTTCATCGCTTCTATTTTTAGTAATATCATACAGTATTCCAATAAAAACCTTTATAAGCAATCTCAATATTATCAGACATAAGTCATGCATTCAAGAGTTATGTTTCACAAATATAGCATAAAAGAAGGCGATGCTTTTACAACATCGCCGTAATTTTACGAACATAATTTTGTGTTTCTTTAAACGGCGGCACTCCACCATACTTCTTCACATTACCTGGTCCTGCATTGTATCCAGCCAGCGCAAGTGTCACATTCCCATCATACCGATCAAGCATTTCTTTTAAGTGACGCGTTCCACCATCTATATTCTCCGCCACATCATACGGATTGCTTATGCCAAGTTCACGCACGTTCTCCGGCATAAGCTGCATCAACCCCATCGCTCCAGCACGCGAACGAACCGTTGGATTGAAATCACTCTCCTGCTTAATGACCGCCCGAATCAACGTTTCGGATACCCCGTGTTTTTTAGCAGCAGCTACAATAGCCTGTTCAATATCAGCCCGACTCGAAGTCAAAGCTGCCGAGGCTTTCTTATAGGCACTGCTAGCACTAGGTGCTGCTGGAGTTACAGCAGGAACTTCTGTCAGTGCACGTGGTTGTGCTTTATATGTATCAGTCGGTGTTACTGCTCCTGTTCCCGACATTGAACCATATGAAGCAATAAGTGCAGTCAACAATGCTTGAGACTGATCGGATTGATCTGGGTTCATCACAAGCCCTGCCCCCTGATCTTTAACAGCTGCTGCCAGCACATCAGCAAAATCTGTCTGTCCAACCATCTGCTCTTGCAGCTGCTGTGCCATCTGTGGATTTTTATTCGCTACCTTCACGAGTGTACTGTCTAGCAACCATTGCGAAGACCCCACTTCCATGTCTGATGCTCCTTCCGTTCTGATCTTTTTCTTATTTTACCTTTTTTCCTTGTAAGAAAAAAGAGGAAATTTTACATGCCTACATTAGAGATAGTATACTTACTAGTATCGTAAAGGAGGAATGCTACGTTGCTACATGAAAAAATAAACGGGCTTCATTTCGGTAATTTTTATCTTACTCATTCTAAACCAGAAAACACGGCCCTTATCTATCACGATCAGACGATTACATACGGAGAACTTCGCACAACCGTTGAAAAATATGCTTCCTGCCTGCATGCATCTGGTATTCGTGCAGGTGACGTAGTAGCATTAAGCTGCTATAACACACCTGAGTTCATTTATAGCTATCTTGCAATTACCCGCCTTGGGGCAATTGTGGTCCCGCTAAATTTGACGCTGACCATAGACGAGCTTACATACATTCTGCACGATTCCGGTGCTAAAGCGTTGTTCATTCACGAAAAAATTCTTGGTAAATTATCTGTCTCAGCCGAACAGCTTCAGGCACAATTCGGATTACAAGAGGTGCTTGTGATCGATGAAGCATTATCCACTCGCACACATGCAACAGCTACAATTGAACTTCCGGAAATCAACCCTAAAGCAATCGCTACGCTTCTGTATACATCAGGTACAACAGGTAAGCCAAAAGGTGCCATGCTCAGCCATGAAAACATAATCGCCGACACCGTAGCCTGCACAGATGTTCTCGACCTGACAGCGCAAGATGTCTTTATGTGTGTATTGCCGATGTTCCACTCCTTCGGCTTTACCACATCCGTTCTGCTTCCGCTTTACGCAGGTTCTGCTATTGTCATTCATGAAGCGTTCCATCCAAAGGAGATCATGCACTCTTTGATTTCGCGTCATATATCAGTATTTTGCGGCGTACCGGCTATGTTTGTCGTTCTCGCCCAGGCACTAAAAGAAGGCAAAGCCAGCTTCCCTTCTCTGCGGGTAGCCGTTTCTGGCGGTGCACCACTGCCGGTTGAAATTTTGAATGTATTTAATCACCAGTACAATATCCCACTCATGGAAGGCTATGGACTAACAGAAGCGTCTCCAGTTGTATGCTTCAACCCGTTACACGGCGAGAAAAAGCCTGGCTCTGTCGGACTCCCTCTTACCGGTGTAGAAGTACGTATTGCTGATGAGCAGGGAAACAGCCTGGAAACGGACCAGGTGGGCGAGATTCTCGTACGTGGACTAAATGTCATGCAGGGCTACCTGAATATGCCAGAAGCAACAGCAAATACGATCGTGGATGGCTGGCTCCATACAGGAGATATTGGCTTCATCGATCGTGATGGATATGTATTTATCGTGGACCGAAAAAAGGATCTGATTATTACACGTGGTCTAAACGTCTATCCACGTGAAATTGAAGAAGTACTCTATAAACATCCCGCTGTTCTCGAAGCCGCAGTTATCGGCATTCCCGATCCGGTCAAAGGAGAAGTCGTCAAAGCTTTCATCGTACCAAAGCCTGGCGAAACTCTCGACCGTAGGACCGTGCTGGATTTCCTGAAACCGCAGTTAGCCACATACAAAATGCCGCGCTTCGTGGAGATCACCGAGCAGCTACCGAAAAACGCAGCTGGTAAAATTCTAAAAAAAGAATTGCGTAAGCAGTAGACTCGTCTCACCCAAGCGCATGAATAATGACAAATAGAAGAATCGCTACAACAAGCAGCACAAATGGATTGTTTCGTCTATACACACCTGGCGTATACAGACTTGCTCGCATATAAAAAATAAGCAAACAAACAAAGGCTCCAATACCTGCTACAAGATGGCGATCCCACTCTTGTATAACCCGAAGCATAATGCCACCATGAAGGGCAACCACGGCGATAGAAAGTAGCATAAAGAACGGAAGTGCCTGAAGGCGTGACCGCTGCAGGCGTCCGCTAAGCATAAACAATCCATACGGAATAAACGTGCAGAGAAGCGCAAAATATCCGCTTCCGATGCCAAATAAATAGCCAGGGGAAATGGAGGAATCGCCGTCTGTATGCAATGTAGGCGGCGATTCCTGTTTCGGTTCCCCGTGTGTTGTTTCCTGCTTGGCAGAAGACGGTGTTGCAGGGGCTGTGCCTGCTTCATGGCTGCCCGTTGAAGGAGTTCCCCCCGAGCCTGTCTCTACTTTAGAGACAGGCTTTTCTTCCACTACCGCAGGCTGTAAAGCCCCCTCCTCTTTTGGATTATGCTCTTCCGCTCCGCCTGCTCTCGCCTCCTTATTTACTACTTGTTCATCACTTTTATATCCAGCAGTCGGGCTGGTAACTAACAAAAAAAGCAACAGACTAAACATCACAATACCCATTAGCAAGATAAACCAGACAATGTTGCGTACCCACATCCTTTCGTCAGCTCCTTTTATCATCCGCCCCTTTTCTCCCTACTTTTATATGAAAAAACCAGGCAACTTATGCCAAATCTCCCCTTCACTATACAAAACTACACAAAAAAACCGGCCGCATAAAAATAGCAGCCGGTTTTTTTATCATTGTATTAGATTGCTTTCGTAGCACTGGATGTGATCTGGTTGATTTTTTGCGCAAGTGCAAAATCCTTCCCCGTAAGTCCACTCTTATCATGTGTAAATAGCCGCAGTGTAACCTGATCACGCCGGATGTCGATATCAGGATGATGATTTGCATCTTCTGCAAATCGGCCAACTTGGTTAACGAACGCAAGTGCCTCGCCAAAATGAGAGAAACGGATACGGCGCATAATCGAACCGCTGTCTTCTAATGTCCAACCCGGGATTTTCGACAGATTCAGGGCAATTTGCTCGTGAGATAACTTAGCCATTCTCATCATCCTTTCCTTTTCCTTTTACAACTTTATGCACACCCTGTAAAAAGGTTTCCACTGGTAACTCTACTGTAAACCGGGATCCTTCTTCAGGCTGACTACATACGGAAATCGTACCGCGATGATATTGAACCAAACTTTTTGTAATGGCCAGTCCGAGGCCGAAACCTTCATACTTTTTGTTATAAGAGGAATTAGCCTGCTTGAACGGCTGATAGAGCTGACGGATTTGCTCTTCCGACATCCCGATCCCGTTATCCTCCACCTCGATGCAGCTATTATTACCATTAGCATACGTGCGAATTAAAATCTGGCCGCCATTCGGCGTATATTTGATAGCGTTATGCACGAGATTTGCGATAATCTGTTTAATTTTCCCCCGGTCGGCTTTGATGAGAAGCTCGGGGTCATTATTCATGACCTTAACAGCATGCTGCTTTTTCATAGCATTAGTCGCCAATTCTTCAACTGTTTCATCCACTACGTCAGCAAGTGAAAATTGGACCAGCCTCATTTCAATTCGCCCGGATTCAATGCGGGAGAGCTCAATCAAATCATTAATCAGGCTCAGCAAATCTTCTGACTTACGGTATACAGTCTCCACAAATTTGCGATTCACCGCCGCACTTTCATCTGCAGCCATCCTCTCTAACAAAAGCTCAGAATACCCCATAATAACCGTGAGCGGGGTTCGAAGTTCATGCGATACATTTGCCAGAAATTCTGTTTTCATGCGGTCAATCTCTGCTAGCTGGTGGTTTTTCTCACCTAACATTTTGTTTTGTGCCTGCATCTTGAAGACAAGAATCGCCAATAGAACAACTAACGTAAGCATAATGGTGAGGTATACGGCATGTATACCAAAATAGACTGCTCCAGTAAAACAAAGGAGTATAGCTGTAATCGCAATGCCTATATATAACAGAATTCTTTTTTTCATAGATGAGTTTGTTCCTTGCAGCCGGATGTTTGTGTTTCCCGTACAGCACTGTATTGCGCAATCTTCTCCAGGAAATCCCGAATTCGAATCGGTTTCGTAATATAATCAATACATCCTGCCTCAAGCGCTGACTGGATATCTGATTTCATAGCAAGCGCTGACAGCGCTACAATTGGAATCGCAGCCAGCTCCGGAATTGACTTAATCGTTCGCGTAACCGCCAGGCCGTCCATCTCCGGCATATGAATATCCATCAGGATCAGGTCCGGCGAGAATGTTTCTAGCATCTCTAACGCTTGTATACCATTCTCGGCTACATGCAGTTCGTATTCCTTATTTAAACGCAAAATCTCCACAAATAATTCTCGGTTGGACTGATTGTCTTCCACGAGCAAAATTTGTCTGGCCATGCGCGTTTCCCCTTTATCTCTTATACTTTTACCTATTATCCGGTACGTGCCGCAAAGTAAGAACTTCATCAAGCGACAGCAATATCTGATCAGCTGTACGCATAACCTGTCCACGCTCTACAAGACGAATAGGCTGATCGATATAGGCCAGTAGCTTTCCTTTCCAGTGCGCCCGGACATCTGTCAACATCTGCATATACAATTCATCAGCATAGTGAGCAGCTACAATGACGACATCAGGAAACAACTCATGTATGGCTTTCACTATATCTTTTTCTGATTTTACCATAAAATGATCAAACTGTATGGAACTTTCTTGTACAATGCGATAAAAAATTGAAAAATCTTTTGAGAATTCGGGAGGATGCAGCAACAAGGTACGCCCCTCCGTTTTTTGAAAATCTTCGTCAACAGATTTTTGACTATCCGATAAAACACAAGGAATCACAAACGAAAATGTACTGCCTATGTGCTCTTCACTTTCAACAGTTAGTATTCCTTTATGCAGCTCGATCAATTGACGGGAAAGTGACAGCCCGAGTCCAGCCCCTTCATATTTTCGCTCTAGGCGTCCATCATTTTGATAAAACTGCTCGAAAATTTTTTCAAGCTTATCGCTCGCTATGCCAATTCCTTCGTCGACGACACGCACTGTAAATTCATGTTCACCGTATTCAAGCAAAACCTCTACATGCCGGTCTGGCAAACTAAACTTGATGGCATTATTAAGAAAGTTTAACAGCACCTGGCGAATACGCGTTTCATCCGCTGTAACCGGACATGGTGTATCTGGCATATGGCTCATCAGCTCAATCCTAGCCTGCTGCGCTTTTGGCTTCATCATGATAAGCGTACTATCAATCAAATCTTTCATATCAAAGCAGGACATTTCCAGCTCATACTTTCCAGCCTCGATTTTCGTCATATCGAGAATATCATCAATCATCGACAGCAAATGCTCCCCGGCATCAACAATATTCCCCGTAAACTCTTTCTGAGGCGGCGCAAGCACCCCACCTGCTCCTTCATACAGCAGTTCTGCAAATCCAATAATGCCTGTAAGAGGCGTACGCAGTTCATGGGACATATTCGCGAGAAATTCAGATTTCATCCGGGTTGATTCTTGTGCCCGTATCGATTCCTCCCGTAAACGGTCATTCGTCTGCCTAAGCTCCTCTACTAGCCCAGCAATATTAACCGCCATCCGGTTAAACGCCTCACTTAATTCTCCAAGTTCATCTTTTGTCTCAGCCTGAACTTGTGCCGAAAAATCGCCCTGTCCCATTTTTCTCACGCCATGAAGCAGCGAAAACACCGGACGCGTCATCACACGAGACATGTAGAGCGCAAATAAAAATGCGAGCAGCAGCGTGCCCGCAATAATCATATAACTGAACGTCACTGACTTCCATGCTTCCCCAAGCATCGTCTGATTGATTCGAGTAATTTCATTTGCTCGATGCTGGGACATCTGTTCAACTTCTTCCATCAAATGCGCTGCGATCGGCTGCGCTTCTCTGTTTAGTGTGTCAATCGCATCTTTTTTATTTTGACGTTCATAAACCGGAATCACTTTGTCCCGTAAGATCCATTCCCAGTCTTCACTATGAATAATGAACGATTCAATTTCCTTACGCTCATCCGGTGATGAATTAGCCTTAAGCTGTTGCATAAGGGCTTGTGCGCGATCACTTGTTTTATAGAAGCGGTCACGAAACTCCTTATCCCCCGTCGTAACATAAAGCATGACAAAATTAATTCGCTCCATGATTGTGCTTTTCACTTGCAAATGCGTAGCCAGTCGTGGAATCGATTGATTTAGCATATGGTCGTTATCTTTTACAACACGTAAAAGCTGCAAGTTCATAATATACATCCCAATCGCTGTCAGGACAAGCACAACCATAAATACAGTTAAAAATTTCAAGCGAATGGAAAGATTCTTCCATCTACGAAACAATGTCATTTTTTTCCCCTTACTTTTTCGGATTGCTCATCGGCTGTCCGGTCTGTTTGTTGATCACGAACTCGCCGCGTTTGTACTCCTCCAGCCTTCTTTCTATTTTCCTTCGTACCTCATCTGGTACGGCCGGATTAAATGTACCTAGCTGCTGAGCTCCATCTGCAAAATCAAATTCCACGCCTCCACTTTTCAACGTTCCATCCTGGTACTGCTCAAATATTTTCACATACATCGCTGATAAATTTTGCACGATGCTTGTAATGACTGTATTTTTGGATACAAAATACTGATCTGATATGTAGCCAACCGCCAACCGGCCTTCATAGTGAGCTTGCATAATCACATCGATATTAAATCCATCTCCCATAGGAGCCAGGACATCTGCCCCTTCCCGAATCATCTTCTGAGCAATCTCCTCAGCTTTTTTTCCATCACTCCAACCTTTTACATCCTGAAGCAGCACTTCATTATTCGGATTTTGCTCTTTAACTGCTGCCATAAAAGGCTTAACCTCACGCATGGAATCATAGGCTGGAATCAAGCCTACCTTATGACTTTTCGTCATCATACCCGCAATCATACCAGAAAAGTATCCCATTGATTCTGGTGTAAAATTAATCGAGGATACATTTTCCCCCTTGGCATTTCCATTAAAAAATACAAATCGAGTCTTCGGATATGAGACAGCCAGCTTATTAAACACTGTCTCAAAGCTTCGACCATTGCCGAAAATCAAATCATACCCCGCGTCAGCTAGCCGCTTCGCTTCTCTTAACTGAACGTCTGGCTGATTGGCATCTTGCACACACTCGGTTTGCACCTGATATGTTCGTTCAATCGCTTTTAATCCGCGATAAGCCTGCCCATCCCATCCCTGATCATAAATCTTTCCATCTAGAAGTAATCCGACTTTAAGCGGGGCTGTCGGGCTGATCGGTTGCTTTGCAATCGACTGCCAGTGCGGAATACATCCTATGAGTAACAAAAATAGTCCTATAATCGCTATTTTTTTCATTATAATGCCCATCCCTTTACCTATCTCTCTGTTCATATTGTAAACATTTAGTTTGCAGGGATAGAAGTGCAAAAATTGCAGAAAAAAATCCGGGGGTACCGGATTTTTACTGACCAGTTATATCATATTGCTTAATTTTATAGTAAAGTGTCCTAAGAGAGATTCCAAGCTTTTCCGCCGCGAGTCTCCGATTTCCTTCCACTTCAAGCAGCACCTTCTCAATATGACGCCGCTCTACTTCTTCAAGTGTCTCTACCATTTCTGGCTCAGATGTAATAAAGTCAAGTGCACTCTGCACCGTTTCACGCAGATGTGGAAGCTTGAATGGCTTACATACATAGTCAAGCGCTCCTAATTTCATCGCCTGAACAGCCGTCTCGATCGTCGCATATGCTGTAACCATAATCACTTTACAGTCATCATCTATCTCTTTCATCGCCGCCAGCACATCAATGCCGCTCATCTCAGGAAGCTGAATATCGAGCAGAACAAGTTCCGGGGAATAGCTCTGATACAGAGTAAGCGCATTCTCTCCTGCATGCGCCGTTAGAACCTCGATTTGATCTGATTCCAACGCAGTAGCCATTAAAAAACAAATATCCACATCATCATCAACAATGAGAACCCTACATTTGCGCTTCATCCAATCGCTCCCCTTTTCTCGTCAGCATAACAATCAAAAGAGGAGCTGTACAGATTATGTCCGCATACATTCCTCTTTTTCTACTGTTGCAAAAATACCACGAGCGATATGAACACCGCAAGCCCCTGCTTGTGCCAGACCTCGCGTAATACCCGCTCCATCTCCTCCTGCATACAGGCCGCAAATCTCTGTTTCAAAGTGTTCATTCAAATGCGGACGTGCAGAATAAAACTTCGCTTCTATACCATAGAACAGCGTATGTTCACTCGCAATTCCTGGTGTTACATGATCAAGCGCTTCTACCATCTCAATTAGACTCTTCATCGTATTATATGGAAGCGCAAGACCGAGGTCGCCTGGTACCGCTTCCTTCAAAGTCGGCTCGATAAACCCTTCTTTCAGACGCTTTTCAGTCGTACGGCGACCACGTTTAATATCCCCATAACGCTGTACGATGACAGATCCACTAGACAAATCATTTGCTCGACGGCATATCTCTTTCGCATATTCATTCGGTTTATCGAATGGCTCTGTAAAGACATGAGAGACAAGTAACGCAAAGTTCGTATTAGGCGAACCGAGCTTCTCGTCTTTATAGGCATGTCCATTTGCCGCCATTACACCGCTATGATTCTCCACTACAACATGCCCACTTGGATTCGAGCAGAAACTGCGGATAATTTGATCGGTTGTCGACTTGTACAGGAATTTCCCTTCATATAGATGACGGTTGATTTCCTCCATCACAACGTTCGTTGTTTCCACACGCACACCAATGTCCACCTGATTATTCAGCAGGCGAAGTCCTTGTTTCTTCAGTAAATTGCCGAACCATTCCGATCCATCACGCCCTGGAACGATTACTACTTTATCAGCATAGTATATTTCTCCAGACTTGCACTCAATGCCCTTGACCACCATTCCCGTCTCGTTTTTCTCGACAACAATGTCAGCCACTTCTTTCTTAAACTGCATCGTAATCTTGGTCTCAAGCTCACGATAGATACTTTCCAAAATTTTTAAGTTTTGCTCTGTACCAAGATGGCGAACGTTCGCCCGCAGCAACTTCAACCCTACTCCGGCTGCCGTACGTTCAATTCTGCGCACGTCATCTGTAGTAGGATCCGTAATACTTTCTGTCGCACCGTGTTCAAGATTAATTTCATCTACATACCGAATTAAATCCAGAACTTCTGAAGCAGGCAAATAATCTGTCATCCAGCCGCCAAACTCTGTTGTAATATTGAACTTTCCATCTGAATATGCCCCCGCCCCACCAAATCCGTTCGTAATGGAACAGGCCGGTAGGCATCCACTGAATTCTTTGCGTCCAGTCGGGGGTGGACATTTTTTGATTTTTTTCTCAAGAATCGGACAGCGACGTTTATAAATATCATGTCCTTTATCTATCAACAAAATAGCAAACGCAGGATTTTTGCGTATTAGTTCATAAGCAGTAAAAATACCAGCCGGTCCGGCCCCTACAATAATTACGTCATATCTCATGGCTAAGGTTCCTCCTGGGTGATTCCTTTTATAAAGCCAATCTGAATTATAACGTGCCCTGTATAAGGAATCAATAAAAACCGAACATTTTTTTTGTTATATATAAATTCATTCGTATTTTATTGAACAGAAGCATATTCGCCAGATGTACTTCCCGAAACATATAGATCAATCCATCCATTTATCATTGTTTCTTCCAAAGAAGCATCTAACGCTTCTACTGCATCTCCATATAAAACCATCGAATAAATATGGACAAACAATGTACTATATAAGCTGGTAGCTACGGCCTGACAGTTTACTTCACTGCGAATCTGATTCGTTTGCTGATAATAGCGCAGGAATTGAGTCAATTGTTCAATAATGTTTTCCGTAAACATGGCTGCGTATTTTTTACACTCGCTCATTTTTTCCGCTTCTGTGATCAGGAGCCGAATCATCGGCATTTCCTTTTTAAAAATAGCCAGGAATGCTACAACAAGTGAACGAAGATCATGCTCAAAATCATCATTTACGCCTCTAATAACCAGACTACTGATCTCAGACAATAGCGTATGACGCTGGAACATCTCAGAAAACAATTTTTCTTTACTTTCAAAATGGCGGTATACAGTCAAGTCATTAACGCCAGCAAGGCGAGCAATTTCTCGAATAGTAGATGCTTGAAATCCTTTTTGCGAAAAAATTTCCACAGCGGAATTCAAAATTTTTTCTCTCGTTCTTTTGACTCTGGGCGAATACTTTTTATCCATCTCTATACCCCTCTTCTTCATCGCATCTGTAAGAGTAGGCAAAAACACCTACAATACCAGTATCCACCATTTTGAACTAAGAAACAAGTAGTAAATTTGGTTTTCACTTCCACAAACAAAAAAAGACAGAATGCAAATGCATTCTGTCCTCTGTTTAACTATGTAATTAAATAATAGCGGCGGAGGGGATCGAACCCCCGACCTTACGGGTATGAACCGTACGCTCTAGCCAGCTGAGCTACACCGCCACGATCGTATATTATATGGCGGAGAAGGAGGGATTCGAACCCTCGCACGGTTTAACCCGTCTACTCCCTTAGCAGGGGAGCCCCTTATAGCCACTTGGGTACTTCTCCATACGGAATGGCGGACAGAGTGGGATTCGAACCCACGAGACGAGTTATCCCCGCCTACACGATTTCCAATCGTGCTCCTTCGACCAGCTCGGACACCTGTCCATGATATGCCGTTTTGTTAGCGACAAGAGTTAATTTATCATATCTAAAGTAAATGTGCAACATTTTTTTATTTACCAAAAACAAAATAAAAACAGGAAAGAGGTTCACATCCCTCTCTCCTGTTATGTACGTCATACTATCCGCAGTACTGCTCGTACATGCCCATGAGATCTGCTGCAATTTCTTCAAGCGAACGGTTCTCGATCTGGTGACGCTCAACCATGCCCATGATCTGACCGTCTTTCAAAAGAGCGAACGACGGTGAAGACGGAGCATATCCTGTGAAAAATTCACGAGCTTTCGCAGTTGCTTCTTTCTCCTGTCCTGCAAATACAGTATACAGATGATCCGGCTTTTTCGGACTGTTCTTTAATGAGTACGCAACCGCTGGACGTGCAAGACCTGCTGCGCAGCCACACACAGAATTTACTACGACAAGCGCTGTACCTTTCATATTGTCAAACTTCGCTGCTACATCATCCGGCGTCAACAGCTCTTCAAATCCGATTGAAGTCAACTCTGTACGCATAGGTTGCACAACAGAGCGCATATATTCTTCATACGACATCATATGGAAAGTCCCTCCTTCAGAAAATAAAACGTCAGTTTCACACTCTTTTAATGGTAAAAAACAGACTGTTTTTATTATAGCACTTTCCAGCAAAAAAATTTGTAACTTTTTACGTCTTTTTGTCGTTGATTATAGTAGAATAGGCAATGTGTTATAACGATATGCTTTACATATATAGAAAGAAGGTAATGATTTTGGAACTCAACCCACGGAGAAACCGAAAGACTACAATTTGGCTAGCGCTTCTCGGATTAGGCTCTATTATCGGACTTAATCTTGCCATTCATGACGGCTCTCCGGCTCAATCCGCAACCGAACAACAGCCAGCAACAACAGCCAAGCCGCCTGAACAAAAGCCTGAACCCGTAAAACCAAAGCCGGTTATACCGCCTGTTGCTATGCCTGCTCTCGGAACGATGATCTCGAAAATTCCACAGAAAAAGCCAACCGTTTATTTGACATTTGATGACGGACCTAGCAAATACACAAAAGACATGGTCGCCGTCCTCGACAAATATCATGTTAAAGGAACGTTCTTCTGGATCGGTGAAAATCTTAATTCAGATGATAAGGTAGCCTTTGCACAAAAAATGGCTGCGGAAGGACACGTAATCGGCACTCATACCATGCATCATCAACAGCTGCGTAAAAATTCGAAAGAGGCACAACTTAAGCTTATTACCGATTCTACTACGTATGTATCCAATAAAGTCGGCGTGCCAATCTATTACTTCCGTCCACCATATGGAGCCATTGACCAAAACTCTCTGCTTGCATCCAAGGAAGCAGATCAACGCTTTGTCTACTGGAGCGTTGATAGTTTGGACTGGAAGCATCCCAATCAGCCGGACATTATTATGAAGAATATTACATCAGAAGTACATCCAGGTGCGATTATTTTAATGCACGAGAAACAAACAACGCTGCATATGCTTCCCGCTATTATTGATATGCTCGAAAAAAAAGGTTATCAGATCGAGCCACTGCCGCAGCCAGCACCTGCTACAAAGGCGTAATGCACATACTACACAATCCCGCCATCGACTATTTGGATAGCGGGATTTTTTTATCAATTCAGTACATCACGCTGTGTAAACGCCCAATAAGCAATTACAAGCGCAACCGCACTCCATACCCCAAGCACAGCCAGCGAAAAAGAAAGACTCATCCCCGGGATTGGTGGCAGCATTCCGGACAAATAATCCGTAATTTGCAGGTTCACCATAAAAAAGTATTTCGCTGACTCCCACGCTGACGCCATATTCGTTAAAATCGTTCCCGCAATTAACGCGGCAACCATAATGCCCATCCCTGCTGCTGTACTGCGGACAAGAACCGAAACCATAAGCGACAGGCAGGCGACCGCAAGGCAAGCATACCAGGCCAGACCATATTCCATGAGAATATACAGCCACTGGGGCAGCACATGTACATAATCTGTATTGACATTCGCCCCCCGAATCTGAAATCCCGTCAATACTGGATACGTCCAGCCGCCATAGCCAAACACAAGACCAGATATTCCATATGCTACTCCACCTGTCAGCACAACAATGGCGGAGACAAATAGCACAAGCGCAATAAGCTTACTCGTGAGAATTTTCCACCTTCGTACCGGCCTGGTCAGCAGCACTTTAATCGTGCCACTCGTATATTCCCCGGATACAATATCCGCAGCGACAATGACAATAAGCAGCGGAATAAACAGCGATACCGCATTGTTCATGAAATCCCGCGTAAACGTGACCGCATTCGGGGAGTTTGGATCAATATTGTTGTTGAGATAATATTGCTGCTGCTCCACGCGAATGCGCATCCACTGCTTCCACTCCTCTGGAATGCGCGTACTTGAAAGCCGATTAGTCGTATCGTTAATTTGCTGACGCAGTGCGACTTTCCAATCAGACGTACCCAGCTGTTTCTGGTTGTTAACCGCCACCCTCAGCTGTGCATATGTAAAAATCGGAACAAGCACAAGCAAAATCAACACGACAACCAAAAGACGCTTTTTGCGCAGCATCTTAATTACTTCATTCATGACGAGCATGTACATACTACCCATCCGTCTCCCCTCCTGCTTCTGTCATCTCCAAGAACATATCTTCCAGATTAGGCTTTCTCCACTCTAGTCCGTATACATCAATGTCACCTTCAATAAGCTTCGCGTTTAGTTGCGGAATTTGTTCCGGATCGATATCAATCGCTATTCCCTCATCTTCTGGTTGAAGCGGAGCCGCAACCACTCCTGGGAATGACAAAATCATCTCACGCGCACGGTCTGCCGGGCGTACGTACCAGATCATACGACGATACGGCTGACGCAGCAATTCATCTACTTCCCCAACTCGCACCACTTTCCCCTGGTTGATAATCGCCACCCGATCGCACATTAGCTGAATTTCGCTTAATAGATGGCTAGAGATAAAAACACTAAGCCCTTCATCGGCTAGCTGCCGGATAAACGTACGCAGCTCTTTAATCCCCTGCGGATCAAGCCCATTCGTCGGTTCGTCAAGAATAAGAAGCTTTGGATCTCCGAGCAATGCCTGCGCAATCCCAAGCCGCTGGCGCATGCCCAGCGAATAGCTTTTTACCACATCGTCAATGCGTGCAGTAAGACCAACACGCTCTACTACCTCAGCAATTTTTTGCGCCGTTACGCCTGGAATCATCCGAGCAAAATGTTCAAGATTCTCCATTCCCGTCATATACGAGTACATCTCCGGATTTTCTACAATGGACCCAACGTGTAAGAGCGCCTTGGTTGGCTCTTTCTGAATATCATATCCGCACACTTTAATCGTACCAGCGGTCGGGCGGATGAGTCCGACGAGCATGCGGATCGTCGTCGTCTTGCCCGATCCATTGGGACCAAGAAATCCAAATACTTCCCCGGACTGAACCGAAAACGAAATGCCTTTAATAATCTCCGTACCACGAATTGTTTTTTCAACCTGATCAATCACAAGCGTCGTCACTTGTTCCATGTGCGCCCCTCCTATTTCAACACCTCGGCCATCCGATCCCCAATCCGCTTGTATCCAGCTTGGTTCGGATGAAAATGATCGCTTGATATGTATTTCATTCCATCGCTGCGAAACAAGTCATCTGTCGGCACAAAAATCGCCTGTGGATGTTCATATAGCACCTGTGTGACACCATTGTTCCACTGTTGTACAACCTTTGCACTTTCTTTTGCATTCGGTAGATCTGGAAATGGGTTATACAGCCCAACATATAGCAGCTTCGCCTTTGGATTTAGCTCGTTCACAATCGAAATAATCGCCTTATAATTCGTAAGCGCGGTAGGAATACGTGTGCGGATTACGTCCGGCTTTACCTCATCGGACTGTGTGTAGAACAAATCGTTGCCGCCAATCGATAAAGTAATGATGTCTGCTTGCTGTACCTGGCGACGAATGTCTGGTTTTGTCTGTAAATCTTTCAGCAAGTTGGACGCCTTGTACCCATTTACGCCGTTGTTATATACGTATACGTCCTTTTTTGTATTTTCCGCGAGACGACTGCGTAAGTTACCCGCATAGCCAAACCCGGACTCATCCCCTGTCCCTCTTGTTAGCGAATCACCAAGCGCCGTAATTTGCAGGTTGTGAGATGTTTTTGGCGTGCCACTACTTTCTCCAGTTCGATCCGTTTTCCAGCTTACAGGGGCCGGATGTATAACATCACGTATGCCAAGCGTTAGACCCACGGCAAGCACAACAACAGAAAAAAGGGAGAAGACTCCAAACATCCGCCATGCTGTGCGTGTTTTCATGCTTTCACTCCACTCTTTTTATTTTCTGTTTCATTATATACCTAAATAAGGAAAAATTAAAAAACGTCCATGCTGATGATTGACAGCATGGACGTTTTATTCTTCTATTATTTTTCCTCTATAAATAAACGCTTATAGGCGCTTAGCACCGACATAGCGCTGACCCCAATAATATCGATCGTTTACATTGCTGACTGATACACCTTTGCTGCTAGATGCATGAACAAACCTGCCATTCCCTATGTATACCCCTGTATGCGTAACCGGTGCATAGCTCTCTGTTTTAAAGAAAACAATATCTCCCCTACGAAGCGCAGAACGAGATACAGGCGTTCCTTGTTGATACATCGCATACGCAGTCCGCGGCAGCGATACGTCTTCCTTAGCAAATACATAGCGGACAAATCCCGAGCAATCAAACCCGCTTGTCGTCGTTCCACCCCAACGATATGGTACACCAATCAAGCTTTGGGCAACGCTCACAATGTGATCGACTGATGCTGCAGATGCTTTATCTGCCGTACCGAATACCCCCGTTAGCGCCAGCATACCTGTTAATGCAGCAGCCAGAATTTTATTTCGTTTCATTACAGTCGTACTCCCTTCGTGCTTACGAGGTTAGTTGACGGGTTGAGAGGATAAGGTCTCCCTCCGCAAGCGCGGATACACCCCATATGAAGCATGCATGTCCCCCGCTCTGTGCCTGAAAAAAAACACAGATTCAGCAAGTAACTATTTTTTTATTTTTACACTCCTTAGACAATAACCGACTCTGTTTCCTTGATTTACTTAACGTAACAACAACGTTTTTCATTTTAGCGAAACATGTCGATAATAGATAGGGAATTCATGAAAATTTTACATTTTAGACACATTTGCGATTTGATTCACGAAAAAAGGAGCCGCAACTGCGACTCCCTTTTCCTATTATACCTGAAGCAGGCTTTCTACCTTTTGCAGCATGTCGGATTTAAGTGAGGCGAGTAAGGCTCGACTTTCCTCCATGCTTTTCCCCTGAACACCAAAATAGAATTTCACTTTTGGTTCTGTGCCAGATGGGCGAACGCAGCACCAGGAACCATCTGCAAGAATGTATTTTAGTACATTCGAAACAGGAAGCGAAATAGCTTCGGTACGTGCTTCCCTACTATAAGAACGGATTCCTGCTTTATAGTCTTCACATATGACCACACTTCGTCCACCAATCGCTTCAGGCGGCGCTTCACGAAACGCAGACAGAAGTCCGCTAATTTTTTCTGCCCCCTCTTTGCCTTTAAGCGTAAGAGAAGCTAGATCTTCAAGATAGTATCCGTATTTCTGGAATATTTCTTGCAATCCTTCATATATCGTCATACCGCGTGACTTGTAATGTGCAGCGACCTCAGCTACCAATAGGCATGCCTGCACCGCATCTTTGTCCCGCACAAAATCACCGATCAAGTAACCATAACTTTCTTCGTATCCGAACACAAATGTGAACGCGCCGCTTTCTTCATACTCGCGAATTTTCTCTCCGATAAACTTAAAGCCCGTCAACGTGTCCATCGTTGTCAGCCCATATCGCGCAGCAATCGCACGGCCAATCTCTGACGTAACAATCGTCTTAAACACCGCTCCATTCACAGGAAGCGTACCTGCTTTCTGCTTTTGGGAAACAATATAATCGAGAAGCAGTGCTCCAGTCTGATTGCCAGTCAGCACCACATATTCACCAGATTCGCCCTTTACTGCTACACCGACTCGATCTGCATCCGGGTCAGTACCAAGCAGCAAATCTGCATCGAACTTCTCGCCATCACGCATCGCCAGCTTAAACGCCGCATGCTCTTCTGGATTCGGCGACTGTACAGTCGAAAATTCAGAATCAGGATTCTCCTGCTCAGCCACAACTGCAACCTGCGAGAATCCAAGCTCAGCAAGCCCACGCCGCACCAGCTTATTGGCTGTACCATGAAGCGGAGTAAAGACAATGCGCACTTGATCGCCCATTTGACGTACCAACTCCGGATTCAGACACAGCGTACGAAGCTCGTCGATATAAGCTTCATCCACTTCTTTTCCAATCATCGTCAGAAGCCCTGTCCGCTTTAATTCATCCTCGTCAGCTACTTCAATGAGCAGTTCGTTTTCGATTTGCCCTACGTATCCAATTACTTCGTCTGCCAGAGCAGGCGGAAGCTGACCGCCATCCGGTCCATACACTTTATATCCATTGTATTCCGGTGGATTGTGGCTTGCTGTAATCACAATCCCGGCATACGCTCCCAGATGACGCACAGCAAAAGAAAGCACCGGTGTCGGGCGCAGCTCATCAAATAAATACACGCGAATGCCATGTCGACCAAGCGTACGTGCAGCTTCACGAGCAAATTCGTTTGATTTACGCCGCACGTCATACGCAATGGCGACACCACGCTTTTTTGCTTCTTCCCCCTGAGCTTCAATCCAACGAGCCAGTCCTGCTGTTGCCTTGCGGATCGTATAGATGTTCATCCGATTCGTTCCTGGCCCGATCTCTCCGCGCAGCCCCCCTGTGCCGAATTCCAAATCGCGATAAAACCATTCTTCTAGCTTGTGCTCATCCTGCCTTGCTTCCTGGAGTTCATGCTTAATTTCTTCATCCAGTTGTATGTAATCCGCCCAGCGTGTATACGCTTGTTTCCACGTCATCTCTGTCTCCCCTTATTTCATCTTATACTCTAAAGTTAGATCGACAAGCTCTTGCTCAATTCGTACATCGCGTTATCCGTTTTAAGCACACCATTAAATACATCATCGAATGTAGCCGCAACAATACGATTCTGCCAAATCCCAACCATTTTACCCGCTTCGCCTGCTTGCAGTAAATCGACAGCTTTTGCTCCCAAACGACTGCCAAGCATACGATCATACGCACTTGGTGAACCTCCACGCTGTACGTGTCCAAGTACCGTAACTCGTGTATCGAACCCGGTCGCCTCTTTAATCTGTTCTCCAATCACAGAAGCCGGACAAACGCCTTCTGATACGATAATAATACTATGCCTCTTGCCGTGTTTGTGTCCCTCCATGAGGCGCTGAATCACTTCGTTCATATCATGCTCAATCTCTGGAATCAGAATCGATTCAGCCCCACCACTGAGTCCAGCCCACAGTGCAATATCACCACGATGACGTCCCATCACTTCTACTACATATGTACGTTCGTGCGATGTAGCGGTATCACGAATTTTATCAATCGCTTCAATAACTGTATTGACCGCCGTATCAAATCCTAGCGTCATTTCAGTACCCGGTATGTCATTGTCAATCGTACCCGGTATCCCAATTGTCGGAAATCCTTTCTTGGTTAGCGCCTGTGCACCGCGAAATGAACCATCTCCTCCGATAACAACTAGCCCCTCGATTTCGTTTGCTCGCAGTTGTTCAATCGCTTTCTGCTGACCAGCATCTGTTCTGAATTCGTCACAACGACTTGTGTACAGCATCGTACCGCCACGCTGAATAATATCACCGACACTTCTCGCATTCATCAATTCCAGCTGACCAGCCAGCAGGCCTGCATATCCGTGATACACCCCATATACTTCCATATCGCAGGCAAGACCGTGCCGTACAACCGCCCGCACCGCCGCATTCATGCCTGGTGCGTCTCCCCCGCTTGTTAACACTGCAATTCGCTTCATAACTATGTCATCCTCTCCTACTTTGATGATTCACTCGTCTGTATCCATCGGGCCAGTCCAACGATTCCGGCGTCATTCCCAAGAAGCGCGGGCACAATTACTTCCCGTCCGCGCACTTCCTTTGAAAAAATAAACCGGTCAAAAAAATGGAACAGCGGATCAAACAACACACGACCGGCAGCTGCAACCCCACCACCGATGATGATACGACCGGGAGCTGTTACCGTATAAGCGTTGGCCAATCCGTACCCAAGATAATACGCCATTTTTTCTATAATAGCCTTCGCTTGCACATCTCCTTTTTTTGCTGCCTGTACCACATCATAAGCGGTGATACGGCCGACCGCTTCCTTTATGTGCGCTAGTACCTGGGAAGCACCGGAGCAAGCTGCTTCCATCCCGTATACGCCAAGTGCTGTTGCAGACGCTTCTGTTTCCAGACACCCCACAGCCCCACAGCCGCATACACGCCCGCCTTCAGGGCGCACGCACATGTGCCCAATCTCGCCAGCGAGATTAAGATGGCCGCTTACAATCTTCCCATTTGCAATCGTACCGCCACCTACCCCTGTTCCAAGTGTTACACAAAGCAAATCGAGAATATTTTGTCCAGCTCCGCACCACGCTTCACCAAGTGCCGCTGCATTCGCATCATTTAAAACATATACAGGAGCATCCAGCTTCTGTCTTGCAAGCTCAGCAATCGGCTCATCCCGCCAACCAAGGTTCACGGCCTGCCTCACTCTACCAGATTCCACATCCAGGAATCCGGGAATACCAAGTCCTGCTGCTGTAACAGAGGAAATCGCAACATTGCCAGTTACGCACAACCGAGTACGTATATCCGCCAGCACCTGTAAAAACTCATCCAGCCCGCTTGTTGCTGGAGTCGGGATGCTCGCACGAACCCGAATCGCTCCATTCGGCTCTACAAGCCCCGCTTTTATGTTTGTGCCACCTATATCATAACAGACAAACACCCACATTCCTCCTGTCCCTGCTTCTCTCCTTATTATAATAGCCTGTCACAACCTTTTCACTTTCCCCCTTGACTTTTTCTTTCTACGCATGAGTATAATATAAAAGTTTGTACCAAACGAATTCGGCAGCCATATGATCCAGGAGGATGAGTATATATGCAGTTTACAAGTTATGAACAGGTTGAACAAAAAATCTGGGAGATCGTAGAAGAAGAAATTATTCAGGGAGATTTCATGCAGTCCCTGCTTGCAGGCGAATGGACACCTCTTCAGGTGCGCGAGTTCGCTCTGCAATATAGCTACTACAGCCGCAATTTCCCTCGCGTACTTGGTGCAGCTGTAGCAGCGGTGGAACCCGAAGACGACTGGTGGGTTCCACTTGTTGATAATTTATGGGACGAGGGTGGACGCGGCAATCCCGCTCATTATCACTCTCTCCTCTACCATACTTTTCTTACAACCGCTGCTCCAGATGTTCCGACGAACGAAAAATACGTTCCTGATTATCCAGTAGCGCAAGCCGCAAAAGAAGCGGTAACGTCCTTCCTGCTCTTTTTGCGTCATGCCACATCACTCGAAGCAATGGCGTCGATCGGATTTGGCTCCGAGCTGTTTGCAGGTAAAGTAATGGGCTTGATTGGAGAAGGCCTGCAGCATCCAAATTACAATAAAGATCGCAAACTTGATGTAACATTCTGGACGGTTCATGCTGATGAACATGAACCACGTCACTATCAGCTGTGCAAAAATATCTTAACACGCTTCACATCGCCACAGGAACTTGAACATATGTACCGGGCTGGCGCGTACATTACGCGTTCGGAAGCACGCTTCTATCAGGGATTGTACGAACGTATGAAAAGTCTCCTCTAATATATGCCAAAGGATACGCCAAAACGCGTATCCTTTCTTTATGCATATTTAAGCGTTTACTTTCTCTCCTAGTACCGCTATTATACCGAATAGAGAGAATATTTTTGCTAATGAAAAGAGGGGACATCGTGGAAATTTCAACTGTTGTGTCATCCATCGCTGTTATGGCCGCCATGATTGTGATCGGTGCGCTGCTTACCCGAACCGTTCCATTTACGGTTGAGCGAAGACAGCTACTTATGGCTATTATTATTAATGTTGCCATGCCATGTATTATTTTTCATGGCATTTTTCAAACAAAAGTCGATCAAGATTTTTTGGCTCTTGTTCTACTTACATTTGTCTGTTCGGTTATTCTAAATAGTCTTGGAGTGGGACTTGGCTTTCTGTCTGCTCGTGCTGCTCGCATGACACCGGATAAGGCACGCGAAATTGCACTCCTATCTGGTCTTGGCAATACTGGATTTATTGGTATCCCACTTTGCTCTGCTATTTTCGGACCTAAAGGCGCGTTACTAGCTGCAATTTTTGATGCAGGACTTGATTTTACGATCTGGACGCTTGGCGTTATGATCCTTCAGCCTCATGTACGCATTAGCCTACGATCCTTGCGTGAACTCGTGAATATTCCTATGATCGCCATTTTTGTAGGGATGATCATTGCCATTTTAAATCTTTCACCACCGCCCGTTGTGGCTCATCTAACAGAATCACTGGCGAATCTCGCTTCCCCGCTTGCAATGATGTATATCGGGATGCTTATTCCAACACTTATTAAGAAGAAAACACCTGCGATCGGACATATCAGCATGCCACTTGCTCTCAAACTGTTTATTTTCCCGGTATGCTGTGCACTACTACTTAAAATTATCCCGCTTCCGGTCGAAGTTGTTCATACTATTATTGTACAGACCGCTATGCCTTCCCTTACGCTCGCTTCCATTTTATTTGCCCGTTATTCGGCAGATGAAGAATACGGAGCAACGATGACAGTATTTTCTACATTATTATCCATTCCAACGATTCCACTTATGACTGCATTTGGATTTTATTTACTTCAATAACTATAACCGCATACTACAACAGCCTCCTGTGATTCAGGAGGCTGTTGTAACTTATTTTAGTATAAAAGTATGACTTTTTATATGCAGGTCATGATATAATCATCAAAGATTCAATTATTTTTTATAGTAAAGGGGATAGCAAGTATGATGGGTTGTCCGTTTAAGGGGTTATTTGGAGATGAAAAAGGAGCCATCAGTTTTTTTAAAGGTGGTAACAAAGTAGAAGCCGGACAGACGCAGGCAGCGCATACATCTGGTACCTCCCTTTCTATTACCCCAGATGTATCCCGTTCTATTAGAGAACTCAAAGAAAGCTCTGAAAGTTCCAAAGCTCAATTTGTAGGTTTAAGCGAATCGGATCTGCAGCGTCTCGTTTCTCTGCGCCCCATTTTCGAGAAAAACGTCGCAGGCATTGTAAATACATTTTATGAGAAACTTTCACAAGTTCCAGCTCTGATGACAATCATCAGCAACCATAGTTCTGTCGAGAAACTTCGCCAAACACTAGAGCGCTATCTGCTTGATATGACATCAGGAGATATCGGTAAAGACTATATCGTTCGCCGGAAAATTATCGGCAGTGTACATAACCGTATTAACCTGTTCCCCGAATGGTATATCGGAGCGTATACGCTCATTCAAAATGAGGTATTGACCATGTTACTCCGTGAGCTTCCACTTGACGAAGCCCATCAGTCGTTTCTTTCATTCCAGAAACTTTGTTCTTTTGATATGCAGATTGCAATTGCTACATATATCGATTCGTACACTTCATCCATGATGCGCCTCAATGAAATCGAACGCATTCAGCATCGCCTCAACGAATCATCCGAGATGCTTGTGGCAACCGCTGAAGAAACAAGTGCATCCATCGGCGAAAAAGAAGAGCATGTCTCCCAAATGCTTGAAGGAACACGCGATATTCAAAGCAGCTCACTTCAAATGGTAGACGATGTTGAAGGTGGAAAAGTCGAGATTTCAAATGCCTTGAAAGAAATTGATCTTATCGTTGAAATTATGGACGAAACGCGTGTCCGCTCTAAAGAACTCATCGAAAGCTCAAATAAAATCGGCGAAATCGTTCAGGTTATCCATGCGATCTCTAATAAAACAAACGTTCTATCCTTGAATGCAAGCATCGAGGCGGCACGCGCAGGGGAACATGGACGCGGATTTACCGTTGTAGCAAAAGAAGTTCGTAATCTTGCCATGCAAACCCAGGCAGCACTTGACCATATTCACGAACAAATCTCTATGGTACAAAATAACGTCACATCATTTGAGAACTCATTTGAACAAATCGCTCGCCAAACAAGCCGCTTCCGTGAGATTAACACCGCAATTATGAGCATTATGGACAATTCATCTATCCAGGTTCGTTCCAATAGTGAGAAAATCCAACGGGTGGGTAGCTATATTCTTGATTTCCAGCAGACATTCGATGAAATCTCGACTGCTTCGGAACAAGTAGCCAAAATGGCGGAAGAACTAAGCATGCTCAGCAATCAGCTTAATGATAAATTCAACATCAATAAATAAGCTCGTCCATAGCAACGAAATACAGGGCATAGGTGGGAGCATTCGATGAATACAAAAAAATTCTCATATGAAGGCCGTCACTTCGCTTCCTTACAAGAAATGACCGAAGTGCTGCTGCATGAAGTAAATGAGCAAATCATCCGCATGGATATGGGGGTCATCAAAAACATTCCAGAAAATCGGAATTATAGTAAATGGCGCCTGCTTCAACTTCAGTTTTACTTTGCTGATACAGTTCCAGAAGAATACCGCTCCACATACAATTCACTCTGGAGCCAACTGTATCGCTTAGAGCACCAGGATACGTTCCGTCATCCGTATCTAAAACTTCTTCTGGAACAGTTGCATGCGTAACTATGAATTTTCCTGTCTGAATGAACAAAATCTGAAGAGTTATGTGGATCAGATTTTGTTCGATCTACATACTGATCTGGACATCACAGAAGAAAGTTTGATTCACTACTCACTCTATCTTGCCATCTGGGAGATTCTTTTGAATATCATCAGCCATAATCACTCCCAGATCGATCACTACGTATTCGTCCGCATTAACTGGACAGAGAGCGAGATTATGATTCAAATCGAAGATCCAGACGGGGGCTTTGATTGGAAGACATGCCTTTTGGCTGATCTTCCTACTCCAGATCAGTCAAGAGGCAGGGGATTATTCATTGTAAAAACAATTAGCAAGGAATTTTCGTTTGAAGACAACGGCAAAATCGCTCATGTTCTCTTTGATCGTCCGTAAGAAGTTTCTATACGTAATTTAATAAAAGGAGCCTACCTTATGATTAATTACTCAATTCAAGCGCATGAAGCAACATTTGAGTTCAAAGAAGATATCAACTTTGAAACTGTGCGCCAGCTTGAAACAAAAATTCGGGAAATTCCTCTTCCCAAAACAGTATCTCATCTGATTATTAATCTTCAGCGCGTTAAATTTATTGATAGCACCGGTGTGGGATTTTTAATTAGTTGGATTCATCCCCTTACCTCCCACCATCGCGTTACGGTTATTAATACAAGCGTCCCTGTTAAAAACATTTTACAAATCTGCAAGCTTGATAGCCTTGTAGAAATCGTATAAAGAAAAGGCATGCACCGAAGGCATGCCTTTTCTTTATACGCATCAATTACCGAAGAGTAATCGCTACTAGACAAATATCATCCTCGATCCGTCCATCGTTAAATAGCTCAACCGCGTCCTCAATCACCTTACCTGTTTCATGATCATGATACTCCTGTAAAAAATCAGCAAGACGGGTGATATTCTGAAAAGACGACTCTCCCTTTCTCTCAATTAATCCATCTGTATATAAAAAGATTCGTATCGGCCCCTCATACGATAGAACACCTTTCTCCACTGGCACATTAGGTACTAATCCAATTGGAAGTCCACCTTCATTGAGCAAAAGAGGTGCATTGCCAGCGCTACAAAGCAAACCAGGAGGATGCCCAGCGTTCACATATTCAATCGTCCGCTCTTTTGTATTCACAACGATATATAAGCCGGTAAAGTAATACGACTGTATCTGACTCTGCGACTGATATAAATCGTTCATATGCCGGTTCAATTCTTTCATTACCCGCACCGGATCAACGAGACGGGTAATCAACCCCTGAAGTAACGAGCGAATCGACATACTGATCAAAGAAGCACTAATCCCATGTCCCACTACATCAAGCAGCATAATCCCGTATCGATTCTTATCGATCTGATACCAACAATACATGTCACCTGCCAGTTGCTCAGACGGGATATACGCTGCCTTTATTTCAATATTGTCTTGCTGAATGGGCAGACTGAGCACACTTTGCTGTACGTGCTTAGCTAGCTCAAGTTCTGACTTGAGTTCCTGTTCCGCATGCTTACGACGGGTCACATCAATTTGCAGCCCGACAAAATAAATCAATTCGCCTTCATCATCAAAAATCGGGCTAATCGTCAGATCATTCCAGAATGCACTACCATCCCGACGGTAATTTAATAATTCAGTCGTAATCGACTCTCGTTGCTTAATAGCCCGTCTAATCTGTTTTACCGCTACCGCGTCCGTCTCTGGCCCCTGAAGAAACCGACAATTACGGCCGACCACTTCATCTACAGAATATCCAGTTAGCGTCTCAAACCCTTTATTAGCAAAAATAACCGGGTTGTCCGGTAGTCGTGGATCAGAAATGGTGACGCCTGTCATCGTATTAGCAACAGCACTAACGAGATGATCATTCGTCTCCAACGCTTGCAGGAGCTTCTCATGTGATTCTTTCCGGCTCGTAATATCGTGAAAGTATACACAAAGCCCTTCATCAAACGGTGTAACATGAACCTCAAACCACTGCTTCGTCTCTGGCATATACTGCTCGAATTCAATCGGACGCTTTTCATGCACCGCCTTGAAATACTGCGTCTGAAAGGACGGGGCTATCGTATGCGGGATTTCATTCCACATATTTTTCCCATGAAGCTCATTGCGGCTCGCATGAAAAATACGCTCCGCTTCTCTATTTATGTATATAAACCGCCAATTCCGATCAACGGCGAAAAAAGCTTCCGGAATCGAATCCATCATTCTCTCGATTTGCCGGTGCGTCTGTTCACCTTCCATCGTTCTCCCCCTGTATTATGTTCTATAACTTTCAGTTTATCATAAACACCCAAATTTTTTATGCTTTTGAAAAATTTAATACCTCCTTCTCTTCTCTGAGCAAAAAATCCGCTTATGAATATACTGAAGCATCCACACCAAGAAAGGGTGAACCCATATATGCATACAGAAAAAAAGGAAAAACAAGCATTTCGCATGCTTGGTATTTCCGGTCTCGGCTTGTTATTTGACTCGATGGATGTCGGTATTCTTTCGTTTGTACTTGCTGCCTTAAAAGTACAGTGGGGGCTTACACCGACTGAGATGGGACTTGTCGGTACCATAAACTTTATTGGAATGGCGCTTGGTGCCGCACTTGCCGGGTTGTGGGCAGACCGCTATGGTCGCAAACGTCTGTTTATCGTCACCCTGCTTATTTACAGCATCGCAACAGGCCTAAATGCCTTTGCTGCTACGCTTACCATCTTTATGGCGCTTCGCTTCGTTGTCGGATTTGGTCTGGGAGGCGAGCTGCCTGTTGTCACCACGTATGTACTTGAAGCCGCCCCGCAGCAGCATCGTGCCAAATGGGTTGTCTGGCTCCAAAGCTTCTGGGCAGCTGGTGCACTTGTCGCCGCTATTATTTCCTACTTCATCATCCCTGAATACGGCTGGCGCATTGGGCTGTTCCTCGGAGCACTTCCAGCATTGTATGCGATCTATTTGCGCCGTGCCCTTCCAGAAACTCCTGCCTTCACCCGCCAGATTACCACCCAAACATTTAGTGAAAAAATTCGCTTGCTCTGGTCCGCTCCGTATCGCCGCACGACGGTTGTGCTGTGGACACTCTGGTTCGCATCTGTCTTCTCTTACTACGGGATGCTGCTCTGGATGCCATCCATTATGATTATGAAAGGGTTTACCCTTATTAAGAGCTTTGAATATGTACTTCTCATGACACTTGTACAAATCCCCGGTTATTTCGCAGCAGCCTATTGTGTCAGCCGCTGGGGTAAAAAACCAACACTTGTCACATTTATGGCACTGTCTGCCCTCTCTTCACTCGCTTTCGGCCTGTCACCGAACATCTGGGCGCTGCTTATTTCCGGCATTTGTCTGTCGTTCTTTAATCTCGGTGCATGGGGTGCAACGTATGCGTATACAGCCGAACAATACCCAACCTTATTCCGGGCTACTGGAACTGGCTGGGCGGCCGGGTTTGGTCGCATCGGAGGTATTATTGCACCGTACGCAGTCGGCCTTCTTATTGGAATGCATGTCGGCTTTTCCTGGATTTTCGGACTGTTCTTTTTAATGACAACGCTTGCGGTACTTGTCGTAAGCTTCCTTGGTCGGGAAGGTATAGCTGAAAGCTGATGCACGCTCTACCTGCTGGATAAAAAAAGAGAGGGCCTAAGTGCCCTCTCTTCTTCATGCTTATTATTGCGCCGTATACCCACCATCAATGACAATCGCCTGCCCGGTTACACTTCCGGCTTTATCACTCGCGATAAACATCGCATACTCGGCAATATCTTTCGGTGTCAGCAATTTGCGCTGTGGCACGAGCGGATAAATTACTTCTTCGAGCACGCTCGTAAGCGGTACATTGCGAGTGCGGGCCAGATCTGTCAGCTGGTTGCGAACAAGCGGTGTATCTACGTAGCCCGGGCAGAGCGCATTCACTGTAATGCCATGCGCTGCACCTTCAAGCGCGGCCACTTTTGTCAACCCGATCACACCATGCTTGGCACTGTTATATGCGGCTTTACCCGCGAAGCCAACCAGCCCATTGATCGACGCCATGTTAATAATTCTGCCAAATCTCTGTTCCTTCATACGCGGCAATACATGCTTGATTGCCATAAAAGGTGCTGTCAACATCACTTTTACGAGAAGCTCGAACTTCTCCGTCGGAAACTCCTCAAGAGGGGACACGAACTGTAGTCCGGCATTATTAATTAGCACATCTAGACGTCCAAACTGTTCGGCTGCCACATCAAGCGCGGCTATCAGGCTCGGCTCGTCTGTCACATCGCAGCCGATACCTATCGCGGTAAACCCCGAATCAGTCAATTCCTTCGCCGCTTTCACCGCCGCTTCCTTATTCAGGTCACTAATTGCTACCTTTGCACCTGCTGCCGCGAATTCACGAGCGACCTCAAGCCCGATACCGCTTGCCGCGCCGGTAATAAATACTGTTTTGTTCTGTACAAGTGTACTCATATGCTGTCGACTCCTATTATTTCACTATCAGCGTCTCAGAAACGATAAGTTCCGGCTCCGTGCACGCTTTAATCTCTTCAACTGTAAAGCCTTCTGCCACTTCGACAAGTTCGAGACCACGCTCTGTTACGTCAATCACTGCACGGTCCGTAATAATGCGATCGACAACCCCTTTACCTGTAAGGGGAAGAGTGCATGCATTCAAAATTTTTGGCTCACCGTGCTTATTTACATGCTCCATAATCACGATAATGCGCTTCGCGCCGTGTACAAGGTCCATCGCTCCCCCCATACCTTTGACCATTTTGCCCGGAATCATCCAGTTCGCCAGATCACCGTTCACAGACACTTCCATCCCCCCAAGGATGGCTAAGTCAATATGACCACCGCGAATCATCGCAAACGACTCTGCGCTGCTAAACAGACTTGCACCCGGTGTCATCGTAATGGTTTCTTTCCCCGCATTGATGAGCTCCGGGTCCAGCTCCTGCTCTGTCGGGTACGGTCCGATACCAAGCAGGCCGTTTTCCGATTGAAGTACAACATGTTTATCAGCCGGGATGTAGTTCGCTACCAGCGTTGGAATTCCAATCCCTAAGTTTACATAGAAACCATCTTGAACTTCCTGTGCTGCACGCTTCGCAATTTGTTCCCTTGTCATTGCCATATCGTTTTCCCTCCCTTGTCTTATGCCTGCACGGTGCGGCGTTCGATTCGTTTTTCGTAATTCTGGCATTCGATAATGCGCTGGACATAAATGCTCGGTGTATGGATTGTATTCGGGTCGATTGCACCCGGTTCTACAAGTTCCTCTACTTCAGCAATCGTTACCTTGCCAGCAGCAGCCATCATCGGGTTGAAATTTTGCGACGTTTTGTAATACACGAGATTGCCCATTTTATCGCCTTTCCATGCTTTGATAAGCGAGAAGTCAGCAGTTAGTCCGGTTTCAAGCAAGTATTCCTTGCCGTCAAATGTGCGTACCTCACGACCTTCTGCAAGCGGTGTACCGACGCCAGCCGGTGTATAGAATGCCGGGATGCCCGCGCCGCCTGCACGAATGCGTTCAGCAAGCGTGCCCTGCGGTACTAGCTCTACTTCCAGTTCTCCTGAGAGGAATTGGCGCTCAAATTCTTTATTTTCACCTACGTAGGAAGAAATCATTTTTTTAATCTGTTTGTTCTGCAACAGCAAACCGAGTCCCCAGTCGTCCACTCCGCAATTATTCGAGATAATCGTCAAGTCTTTGACGCCTTTATCGCGCAGGCCGAGTATCAACTTCTCCGGGATGCCTACCAATCCAAATCCACCAACCATCAACGTTGCTCCGTCTTTAATTCCGTCTACAGCCTGTTCAATAGATGTGTACACACTCACTCGACTCACTCCTCAACCGAAATTTATTGAAATCGCTTTCTTTTTATGAAAGCGGAATCAAACAATACCAAACATATAGTACAGCGCAATCACAAAAAATACAGCTAGCGTTTTGATGAGCGTCATAGCAAAAATATCGATGTACGACTGGCGGTGCGTAAGCCCGGTTACGGCTAAAAGCGTAATAACGGCGCCATTGTGTGGAAGCGTATCCATACCACCGGATGCCATGGACGCTACACGGTGCATCACTTCTGGATTGATGCCAAGCTTCTCTGCCTGCTCGAGGTACTTGTCTCCCATCGTTGCAAGTGCGATACTCATTCCACCAGATGCTGAACCCGTAATCCCCGCAAGCGTAGTAGTTGTAACCGCTTCATTCACAAGGGGATTCGTAAATGTATGGGACATCCCAGCATTCACAGCTTTAAATCCCGGAAGCAGCGCAATAATGCCCCCAAATCCATACTCGGATGCTGTGTTCAGTGTAGCCAGTAGTGCACCACCAATTGATGCATTAATCCCTGTATTAAAATTCTGTTTAACTCGCGTGAAGGAAAAAAGTAAGACCGTCAAAATCCCCAGAACGAGCGCTCCCTCAACAGCCCAGATGGCCGTTTCTTTCGTCACATCAACAGCTGCCACCTTTGGAATATTAATGCTTGCAAAATCAAATTTTTTGCCATAGATTTGCGGAATGAGGCCGGTGAACACTTTATTGAAAACGCCAACAATTATAAGTGGCAAAATCGCAATAAAGGCGTTTGGCAGTTTTTCATCTGTAAGTGGTTCCGGTTCATTTTTATGTCCTATACCATATCCTTCGCCATTTGCTTTTGCTTTCCTTCTTCTGGATTCCAAATAAATCATCCCGATAGTGAATACGAATAAGCCTCCGATAAAACCAAGCCACGGAGCCGCCCATGTATCCGTCTTAAAAAACGTAGTCGGAATAATGTTCTGAATTTGCGGCGTACCTGGGAATGCATCCATCGTAAACGTAAACGCACCGAGCGCAATCGTTCCTGGAATGAGGCGTTTTGGAATATCGGCTGCTTTGAACAATTCAGAAGCAAACGGATATACCGCGAATGCAACCACGAACAAGGATACGCCACCGTATGTCAACACAGCACCAACGATGACGATAGCTAGCATAGCACGACTCGGTCCAATAAGCTTGATAACTGCATGGGTGATCGCCTTAGCAAAGCCTGACATTTCAATGACTTTCCCAAAGATTGCACCCAGCAAGAACACCGGAAAATAACTTTTAATAAATCCGACCATTTTGTCCATAAACACACCGGAGAAAAACGGCAGAACATAACCTGGTTCTGTCAACAACACCGCGAACAGTGCCGCAATCGGTGCGAACAAAATGACGCTAAAACCGCGATAGGCAACAAACATGAGAAAAAATAGCGCCAGTAAAATGATAATAATGTCCATATACTACTCCTTTCTAAATAAAAGCGTTTTCAAACAAGAAGATATTTCTATTTAATCTTTAAGCAAGCTGCATGCCAAAAACTTTTATCCGCTTGACCATTCCTTTATAACCCGGGTTTCCAGGGATTTCTTATGTACCGTTCCCCCATAAAAGCTGTAATTTTGTTTTGTTTTCCGGAAAACAAGAATTATTTTCCGTAAAAACGGAAAAAACATCGGGATGCCGATGTTTTCACCTTTGTCTTTTTTATTGAATGTGGTAGCGGGCAATTTTTTCATATAGACTTGATTTTCCGATTCCAAGCTGGCGTGCCGCAGCCATTCGATCTCCTCCTGCTGCGTATAATGCCTGGCAAATGGCTGTACGCTCCGCTTCTTCTACTGCCCGCTTGAGCGTAGGCACGACAGCTCCACTTTGTACAATTGCGTCCATGTGCTCTACCTGACTTTCTTGCGGCAGTAAAGGCAGGTCTGCACGTGTAATGGAAAGCCCTGACTTTACATACAAAGCCCGTTCCAGCACATTGCCCAGCTCCCGAATGTTCCCCGGCCAACTATAAGCAAACAGGTCTGCCATCGCATCTGGCTCCACACCAGAAGCAACAATCCCCGTTTCTTTTGTGAGCTTTTTCAAGAAGTGGTCAACAAGTAGCGGAAGATCACCTACACGCTCCCGTAGCGCTGGTACTTCCAGCATTACCACATTCAAGCGATAGTACAAATCATGCCGAAAGAGCCCTTTTTCAACAAGTGTCAGCAAATCTTTATTCGTCGCTGCAATAATTCGCACGTCAATTGACTCCGGTTTATCCGCCCCAACCGGTTCAATTTCTTTTTCCTGCAGCACGCGGAGCAACTTTACCTGCATCATCAGCGGCATCTCGCTAATTTCATCAAGAAAAATCGTACCACCCCGTGCTAGCGCAAATTTCCCCTTTTTTCCCGATTTCTTAGCGCCCGTAAACGCACCTTCTTTATAACCAAACAGTTCAGATTCAAACAACGTGTCTGGAATCGCTGCACAGTTCACTTTAATAAGCGGCCCGCCTGATCGGTAGCTTTCACGGTGAATGGCATGAGCAAATAGCTCTTTTCCTGTCCCCGATTCTCCCTTAATCAGAATCGTTGTATCACTTTTCGCTACTCGTGCACCAAGTAGCTTGACCCGCTCCAGCAGAGGACTCTGGCCAAGAATTGTCTCAAACGAATACTTGGCCTGCAGACGTTTATCAAGCTCCTCTTTATAATAGTCCAACTCTCTGCGCAATGTTTCAATCTTATTAGACATAGCGAACAAATCGTCCACTTCCTGAAACATAACGGTTCCAACAACAGCTGCTACCTTGTCCTGGTTAAAGACCGGAATGCGACTTGCAATCATTTCCCGGCCATTAATTTTTTGAATCTGAGCGATTTCCGGCTTCCCGGTCTGACCGACAATGTGCATACGTGTGTTTTCTATGACTTCCGTGACGTGTTTGCCAATCATCTCCGGCAGCTTCTTACCAAGAAAGCTCGCATATGCTTCATTTGCCATGAGAATATAGCCGTTCATATCAACAATAAGCACGCCTTCATATGCATGATCGACCATCGCCTGTAGCATATCTTTTTCTTTCGTCACTTTGCGGGCCTGGCCAGCTAGCTCAAGAACAAGTCGATGTACCCATCCATTTCGCTGTATCCTCATGCGATGTCCTCCCTTTCAAGTACTAGTCATGAAATACAGAAAAAACCGCTCCAGTTGGAACGGTTTGTGTGTGTCAATATAAGGCGGTAAGAAGTGCTGTAAGCCAGGTTTTGTACTTCCGTACTCGTAGCGGCAGCCAGCCTGGTACAAGAAGCGACAGTCATCTATCTACGAAGCATTCTTCGTCTGTCGTCCGGTTCAGTTCCCTTCAGACAGTGCCCCTACCAAAATTTGGGTTGCTCGCTTGAGGGGTTTACCTCGTTCCACCTCTGCAGTTTCCCGCAGAGCTTCGTCACTGTGGCACTTTCAGGTTAGTTTCGACATATTCCAAACGGAACGTAGCCGATTTCACCGCCGTCAGCCGGACCACCGACTGCCCTACCTTGCGATAGGCACAAACACTCCGGGCATCTCAGCCCGGGCGAGCCTGGACTTTCCTCTGCTTGTTTGGAAACAAGCAGCGACCATCCACACTTCTTACATACAATCAAATGCGAATGAGAGGACTTGAACCTCCACGGGGTTGCCCCCACTAGAACCTGAATCTAGCGCGTCTGCCAATTCCGCCACACTCGCTTAAAACTGGCGTCCCAGGAGAGATTCGAACTCCCGACCGACGGCTTAGAAGGCCGTTGCTCTATCCTGCTGAGCTACTGGGACATTTTTATTAGTCACATTCATTGCGGCGACAAAAACAATATTATCACACACTACTGATACATGGCAAGAAATTTTTTGTTTTTATCTACCGGAATTTTTCTGTCTTGTAGCCCAGCAACCTCCTTTATTATCTATACATTAGGTGCTTCTAAACCAAATGCACTCCATTCCTCTCTAGAAGGTCCGAATCCCCCTGGAACCCGAAGCCCAGCCTGGCGCATCAACACCGTCATCTGTCCGCGATGATGAATCTGATGATGAAGCAAAACATTCAGGACAGTTGCTTTCGTCCATGGCTCTCCATACAGGTTTACTTCCTCCTGCAATGAAGCATCAGACCACTGCTGACGAAGCGCAGCTGTTAGTACTTCAGCAGCCTTACGATATGACGAAGCGATCTCCTCTGCCGTGTCTGGAACAGGAGACTCTTCTACCGCTCCCGCCAGTACAAGTCCTGCTTTCTCCATCATCTCATATATCGTATATACAATATGCCATGCAACACGTCCAAGTGTCCGATCGTGCGGTGATACTTCCTGCTTGAGTGAATCATCCGTTAATGTATCCATCACCCTCTGCATCGCTGCTGCGTCATTGTCCCATGCCTCAATAAACAAACCAATAGTTGTGTACATTTTATTTCTCCTCTCAAACAAGAATATACGTTCCTATTTATTCTAACATATGATATTGGAAGAAAATAGATATAAATTTAAAAAGAGGATGGTCTCGCTTGTCATGTTATGACCTTGAGACCATCCTCTTCTTATTCACGCGAGTCTACCGCATGCATACCGGAAGCCATCCAGCCAGATGCGGCTTCATGCTGCTCCCATTTAATTTCCCATTTCGTAACGAACGCTTCCATTGCAGCGATCCAGCGCAACAAGTAGTCCCGCTCCTGCGCCAAGTCCTTAATACCTGCTATATCATTGACCTGAAAGCAGGTACGTACTTCTTCTTCCAGCCACTGTACTTCGAGCCGCTTCTGCTCGACTACATGTCGCAGCCGCACAAAACGGAGATGCAGTCTATCCAATCCTTCAATCGCTTCCATGTACGGCCACCCTCTATATCAGGGATTACTGCTTATTAATCACTTTCATCACATTTTCAAGCGCTACTACAATTTGCTCACAGTGTTCTTTTTCAGCAACCAACTGCGAAATCGCAGACATATTGTTCACTTTAAAGTGATTGAGCACTTCTTCTTCCATTTCCTTAATGCGCAGCTCGAGCTTCTCTGTAGAATCCTGCACATTCACCACAACATCTTCTAATACACTTACTGTTTTTACTTCTGCCATCGCTACGGCAACCTCCTCTATTCCTGATTGAACTTCTTGATTTTGTTCTTGTGTGTCTTCCTGCAGTTGGGGTTCTTCTGCTATTGCTTCTGCTGCTACTTCCTGTACCTGTGGTACTTCAACAGATGGCTCAGCTTCCACCGTATCCTCGTCATACGAAACCAGCACAAGATCGTCCACTACACGCATGCGCTCGTCTCCTTCTAGAACAAAGGTATGTTCCCGGCGAGACAAATGCAGCTCATGTTCCATCTGCATGTACAATTGCGTCAATGGCACATGTTTTACCTGATGCTCAGATAAAAAAGCATACAACGCATCATTCGCAATCTCCCAGCGGGCCAGATACCACAGGTCCGATCCTTCAAACTGAACGAAACGTGCATCCCGCTTAAGCGGAAGCTTGTCCATCTGGAAACTGTATGATACGACATTCGTACGGCGCAGTTTTTTCAAACACTGCTCCGCAGTAAGCGGTCCTTTATTCTCCAGGAAATAGCGAACCAGTTCTTCTGCGATATGATCGCGGAATGCAACTTCCATTTCAATCACCGCATGAGATGCGCCCGTATGAAATGGTGTCCCTAATTCCAGCACCTCATCAATGATGACCGCTGGTGATTTCCCCATCTGTTCCAACTGTGTACCATATGTATTCTCCAGACGGCTTTCTAGCTCCTGCCGTGACAGTGAACGTTCCCCCTGGCGGAAAACTTTTTTTACTATACTGCTTGGTGTGTATACTAGCGTACTCATTCACAGACTCCTTTGCATAGTCTTGTCGTGTATTATCATATCATGTTCTGGTATAGGTTTGGTGAGCAAAATGACCGTTTTGAGCAAATTTCCTTCATCTCGCTTCCTCATTTATAAAAATTCATTTTTCTGCATTTTATTCATAGACATTTCAACATTATGGATGTATATTTATTATTATTGATTTAATAAATATGCAATTTTAATTTAGACATACGTCTCACTTAGGCATATGTCCTGTTATTTTATAGAAATCTTACTAAGTAGGGAGACGATCAACATGCAAATACGGAAAGCAACCATTCATGATCTTGATGGGATGATGGCACTCATTAATGAATATGCACAACAGGGACTGATGCTACCACGCTCCAAGCTGTCCTTATGTGAGACGTTACACTGTTTCTCCGTTGTAATTGATGATCAAGGAGAAGTGAGTGAAGCAGGTACGGTTGTCGGGGTTGGCGGCCTGCATATTTTATGGGAAGATCTCGCCGAAGTTCGCTCGCTTGCCATTTCTGAAAAAGCAAAAGGAAAAGGGCTTGGCAAACTGCTTGTGATCCATCTTGTACAGGAAGCACAAGAACTCGGTCTCCAGCGTGTCATGTCGCTCACATACCAGCAAACCTTCTTCGAGAAATGCGAATTTTATGTCGTGCAAAAAGAAACACTGCCGCATAAAGTGTGGAAAGATTGTGTAAACTGTGCCAAATTCCCAAGCTGTGATGAGATTGCCATGATCCGAGATCTTGCGCCAACCACAGCCGCTATCTAAATAAACAGAAAAAGCCGAACGGAGGAAGGAAAAGGCTCATGCCTTTCCCTTCCCCCGCTTGAGTATAGTTTTTAACATTTGTAACCGTTTCGTTCCAACAAGAGAATCTGCCTTTGCCAGTACATCTCGAATGACACCGATAATACTTTTATCCCCATTCCAGTGTTCCTCGATGATTTTTTCATCTACCTCTACCAGTATTTTGTTCAGCGCCATTACTGCCAGTACGATATCATCTGCAAACCCAACCGGGCCGAGCAGAACCTCTGGAATAATATCGAGCGGTGACATAAAGTAGACAGCTGCCAATAGCGCAATTGACTTCGAACGCAGCGGGACGCGGTCATCTTTAGCCAGACGGGCCAGCAGGACAAACAAATCTGGGGCTAGTAACAAATACGGTGTAAGCTTATCCGATGTACCCGTGCCCATTTTCTCACGCATATACCCCTCAATTTTACTGCGGAGACGATCATAAAACCTGCTCTCCTCCTGTTCAAGCACCATTAACTCCTGCTTGATTTTCCCGACATCTTCCGCTACTCGCTCCGCTTTGTCCTCCCCTGTAGGGATCGAATCATTTTTAGCCAGCACATCCCAGTTAAACGTACTCATATCTACCGACACATCTACATCGAGTTCAATCCCCTCTGTAGTAAACGCTAGCCCCTGTATGTGCACTTCTTGAAGCTCTTGATTCAGCTCGACAAGCTTGCCGAGCTGAATCGTAAGGCGGTTATCTGATACAAGAACATACGGACTATCCGGCAGCACATTTGATAACAACGTACGACCCATAAAATTTTTGGCTAGGATGCGCTCCGTTTCAGTTAGAAGCTTCTGCATCAGTGTACCGCGTGTTCGTTCCATGCTTTCTTCATAGGAAATGGTAAGATAACGCCCCGTTGTATCAAAACGAAAGGCTTCAATCCGCACCGTGTATACCACCGGAAACCATTCACCGCGTACGCGTACTTGTGCATCAACAAGGGCTTGTCCATCCAGCGTACGAATACGATTTATGTACAGCGCCTGCGGCAGCAGTGTATTCAACTTTGGAAGTAGCATCGTCTCGATCATCGGTCCAGTAAGCTTCATGTATATCGACTCCTTGTTTTTAGGCAATTTACAATTAGATTACCCTTTTATACGTAAGAATGGACATCAAGTTTCAACATAAGAAATTCAAAACACAGGCTAACATTCAACATGTTTTTTCGATATAATATAGATATTAGATTAGATTTGTACAGGCAGACTCCAAAAAAGCGAGGAATGTCCATGTGGCGAAATTTGTTTCGTAAACTAAAATATCAATATTTGCAGTTGCTGCGCTCTAAAGGTGCACCTTCTATCATAGCACGTAGCTTTTCACTCGGAATCTTTATTGAGTTCATCACACTTCCAACACTCGGTGCCGCATTTTTGTTATTGTATCCGCTTATCCGACTCGCTCGAGGTAGTTTTGCTGCTTCGCTGATCGGATTTATCATGGGTAAGTTTGTTCTTCCTGTGTTTTTTGTTATCAATATGAGCGTAGGCAACTTTATTGTCGGCAAAAAACTCGACCAGCCTCACGTAAACGAACACCTTCATCAACATTCCTTGTTATCCGCTGTGCAATTTGTCAAAGAAAAAGGAATCACCCTGTTCGTAGGCAGCCTAGTCAACGGTACAATTACGGCTATTCTCTGCTACGTGCTCGTTTTCTACGGGCTTCAGTTTTACCGCAAACGTAAAGAAGCGCGCCGCCTGGCGGCTCAGTTAAGTAAAATAAATCGATAACAATATGAACGAAGGGGCAATCCTGTATCATCAGGACTGCCCCTTCTATATTTGCTCTTTTTCTATTCGATTATGCCAGAACAGCTCGATCACTTGCGAATTTCTCACCGCGCAAGCGCTGGAATTCTTGAAGCAGTCTCTCAATTGTGAGACCCTTCTTCTCCTCAGGTGGCACGTCTAGAATGATCATCCCTTTATCCATCATAATAAGACGATTCCCGAGATCAAGAGCCTGTTGCATATTATGGGTAACCATGAGCGTAGTTAGCTGCTGACGACCGACGATTTGCTCCGTAAGTTCCGTAATACGCTGGGCACGTGCCGGGTCAAGCGCTGCTGTATGCTCATCAAGCAGAAGTACCTTTGGCTTCGTAAATGTCGCCATCAGTAGACTAAGTGCCTGCCGCTCCCCACCAGATAGCATGCCGACTTTGGCATTGAGCCGATTTTCCAGTCCAAGATGAAGTGTCTCCAGATACGTTCGGAATTCATCCCGACGCTTTGCCGTTACCCCACGTCCGAGCGTGCGGCGCTTGTCACGCGCATAGGCAAGTGCCAGATTTTCTTCAATCGTCATAGCCGGTGCCGTACCTGCCATCGGGTCCTGGAACACGCGACCGATCATCGGTGCTCGCTTGTACTCTGGCAAATTATTCACTACCGTACCGTCAATTTCCACGGTACCGTGATCCGGGCGCAATACACCGGAGATAATGTTCATAAGTGTTGATTTCCCGGCACCATTACTACCGATAATCGTAACAAAATCTCCCGGCGCCAAATGCAGATTAATATGGTTGAGAGCAACCTTCTCGTCCACAGTTCCTTCATTAAATACAACATAGATGTCATTGAGTTTAAGCATGCTTCTTCACCTCGCTACGCTCCCGTACACTCGGACTTCCATCGGCACGCATTTTTGCGTGCGCCGCCCGACGTTTGCGCTCCTTGAAGCCTGCTGAAATACGCGGCATTACAAGCGCGACAATAACAATTAATGCGGTCATCAGTTTCATATCAGACGGATCAAGACCGACCTGCATCGCTAATGCAACCACAAGGCGGTAAATGATCGCTCCGCCAACAACCGCAAAGGTAGCACGAAAAATTGTTTTGTTTCCAAAAATCGCTTCCCCGATAATAACGGAAGCAAGACCAATTACGATCATCCCAATCCCCATCGATACATCAGCAAATCCTTGATACTGTGCATATAATGCACCTGACAATGCCACAAGACCATTGGAGATACTTAAACCGAGAATAATCGTCGTATCTGTATTCGTAGAGAAACTGCGAATCATGCGTTGGTTATTTCCTGTCGCACGAATCGCCAGTCCGATCTCCGTATGCAAGAATCGGTCGTTTAAAAATTTAATTACGAGTGCAATCACAGCAACGGCTGCAAGTACGCCGTAATCTCCCCACTGCTCAAACTGCGTAAACAGGGTATCATCCCCAAGCAACGGTACGTTCGCCTTTCCCATAATACGCAGGTTGATCGAATATAACGCAATCATAGAGAGAATACCGGAAAGAAGTGGATTAATCTTCCCTTTCGTATGCAAGATCCCGGTCATAGCCCCAACCACAATGCCTGCTCCTATGCTTGCAATCGTCGATAGAAACGGTGCCGTTCCGGCTGTAATCAGCGTAGCCGCTACGGCTCCACCTGTTGCAAAACTTCCATCAACTGTTAAATCCGGAAAATCAAGAATCCGGAACGTTAAATATACGCCAAGTGCCATAATGGCAAAAATACATCCAGACTCCAACGAGCCCATTAATGCTTCCATAAGAACCTCCTGTGCCTTTACTTCGCTGCTTTACCATCAATCATTTCAGGCTTCCATTTATCCAGCGCTTCTTTTGGTAATTTAGTAATATCAATGCCCTGTGCTTTCGCCGCTTCCTTATTAATCGTCAGCGTCAGCTTAGGCGGATAGCCAACTGCGATCTCACCAGGCTTCGCACCTTCTTTTAAGATTTTAACCGCCATTTTTCCTGTTTCATAACCGATATCAGAATATTCAAAACCAACACCCGCGAAACCACCACTGCGCACCGACTCAAGTTCTCCTACAAATAACGGAATTTTATTTTTGTTTGCTGTGCCGATAATCGTTTTGAGCGCAGTTACAGCTGTATTATCCTGCGGTACATAAATCGCATCGACTTTTCCAACAAGCGATTCTACCGCTGGCTTGATTTCATTTGTATTCGTCGCCGTTGCCTCTACAGGCGTAAGTTGCAGTTTTCCTAACGCATCTTTTGCTACTTTCACGTTTGCAACCGAATTTGCTTCCCCGCTGTTATAGATAATACCGACTTTTTTAGCATTTGGGAACAGATCTTTAATCGCCTTCATCGTATTTGGAATCGCATCCGGTGGTGTATCAGACACACCTGTAATGTTGCCGCCTGGCTTTTGCAAGTCTTTCACCAACTTTGCACTTACCGGGTCTGAGACAGCTGTAAACAGTACAGGCGTATTTTTTACGTTCTGAGCAACCGCCTGCGCGTTCGGTGTCGCAATCGCGAGAATCAGATCTTTCTTATCGGATGCGAATTTCTGGGCAATCGTATTTACATTCGTCTGATCTGCCTGTGAATTCTGATAATCAATTTCTACATTCTTTTTGTCTTCGAGTCCGTTCTCTTTGAGTGCTCGTAAGAAGCCTTCCCGAGCGGCGTCAAGCGCTGGATGTTCCACGAACTGTGTGATGCCGATTTTATATGTTTTTGTTTCTGCACCACCTGCACTGCCAGACGACTTCGAAGTCTCGGTACTGCCCCCTCCACATGCGCTTAAAAATGTAAGCATTCCGGCTGCCGCCAACGGAAGCCAACGTTTTCCTTTCATCAACATGAAACACTCCCCTCTATTTTATCATTCCTTTGATAAAGTTCTTTGTTGAGTAGATTTATTATAGCATGTTCTACTTTGCTTTAAAGCAAAAAAATAATAGAATCTTTTAATTTTAACGAAAAAGTATTGCGATTTTATGCGTTAAAGCGGTTATTTGCGAAATTTTTTTTGTGATTCATAAATAATTTTTTGTTTTTTTTACTTGATCTATCTTTTTATTGCTTCCATATCCGGTGGAAGTGGTGCTTCAAAAGAAAGCCATTCTTTTGTATGAGGATGTGGAAATGACAGCCTGCGAGAATGTAACGCCTGCCGCTTAATTTTTTCTTGCGTCCCCCCATACAAATCATCTCCGAGCAGTGGATGTCCGATATGGCTCATATGCACACGAATTTGATGAGTTCGTCCCGTCTCAAGCACCAGGCGAACATGTGTAAACCCCTGATAACGACCAAGCACCGTATAATTCGTACGCGCCCACTGCCCATCTGGATGAACCATCCTCTCCATAATCGAACCGTCTCGTCGCTTAATCGGTGCATCAATAACTCCTTCATCTTTGGATATAATGCCATGGACGAACGCTTCATATTGTCGCTTAATGCCGCCTGCCCGCTGTACATCTGCAAGCTGCTGATGTGCATACTGGCTGCGGGCAATAATAAGCAGACCCGACGTATCTTTATCAAGCCGATTAACCGGACGGAACTTACGTGAGACTCCCTGCGCAAGCCAGTGATGTACAACCGCATTACCGAGCGTTCCATCTGGATGCAGCATAGTGGGATGAACGCACATGCCCGCTTCCTTATTCACAACGAGCACATCTTCGTCTTCATATAATGAAATAAATGGAATGGACTGCGGTACGATATTCTCTGACTCCTCTTCTGGAAGACACAGCTCTATCACATCCCCTTCTGTCAGTGGATGATCCAGATATGTCGATACTCCGTTCAACAAAATGCCTTTCGTCTGCTTTAACTCAACAAGCAAGCTGCGTGACAATCCATGATGTCCACGCAAAAATGAACGAACATTCTCTGCATGCTCGTCTCCTTCTTTGACAATAAAAGTTAACACTCTTGCTATTTTATTCTCCTGATTCATCATAAAACGCCCCTTTTTGCCATACTATTTACTTCATTGTTCATCATAATAAACATAAAAAAATCAGATTAATGCGAGTTATCACTTTTTATCCTGAAATATTGTGTTATGATAAAGAAGTGATCAGATGAATTTAACATTTAGTCTGATACGCTAACATTATCGTAGGAGAGGGAGAGAATAATGGCCGAGATGAAAAAGTTCACTAAAGTTCTGGTGGCAAACCGTGGAGAGATTGCCATCCGTATTTTCCGCGCCTGCACAGAGCTTGGCATTCGCACCGTCGCAATTTATTCCGAGCAGGACAACGTAGCCCTACATCGATTTAAAGCGGATGAAGCGTATTTAATCGGAGAAGGCAAAGGCCCGATCGAAGCGTACCTCGATATTGAAAACATTATTGAAGTCGCCAAACGTCATGATGTGGACGCCATTCATCCCGGCTATGGCTTTCTAGCCGAGAACGAGCAGTTCGCAGCCCGTTGTGAAGAAGAAGGCATCGTTTTTATCGGTCCAAAATCCGAGCATATCCGCATGTTTGGCGATAAAGTCATCGCTCGTAAGATGGCCATTGAAGCTGGCATCCCGGTTATTCCAGGAACACCTGAACCGATCAGCACATTGGAAGAAGCTCTGCGCTTCGTAAAAGAAAACGGTTACCCAATCATCATTAAGGCAGCATCCGGTGGCGGTGGCCGCGGCATGCGCATCGTGCGCAAGCAGTCCGAGCTACAGGACTCCCTTGATCGCGCTCGTTCCGAAGCAAAGTCTGCATTCGGCAACGCGGCTGTCTATCTCGAAAAATATTTAGAGAATCCAAAACACATTGAAGTGCAGATTCTCGCTGATCGCCATGGACATGCTATTCATTTATTTGAGCGTGACTGTTCCATTCAGCGCCGTCATCAGAAAGTTGTCGAGGTAGCACCAAGCTTAGCCCTCACTGACCAGCAGCGTGAAGAGATCTGCCAGGCAGCCTTACGTCTCGCTAAGTCATGCAACTACCTGAACGCTGGAACCGTCGAGTTCCTCGTAGCGCCAGATGGCACGTTTTACTTCATCGAAGTAAACCCGCGTATTCAGGTTGAGCATACGATTACCGAGATGGTAACGGGCATTGATATTGTACAGTCCCAGATTCGCATCGCAGAAGGCTATGCCCTCGAAGATGATGAGATCGGGATTCCATCACAAGCAAGTATTCAAACGCGCGGTTTTGCGATTCAATCCCGTGTGACAACCGAAGACCCGGAGAAAAATTTCCTGCCAGATACCGGACGCCTGCTCGCTTATCGTTCTGCAAGTGGCTTTGGCGTACGCTTAGATGCTGGCATCGGAGCACCTGGCGCGGTCATCACACCGCACTATGATTCCCTGCTTGTGAAAGTATCAACCCAGTCCCTTACCTTTGAGCGGGCGGCCAGCAAAATGCTGCGTACCCTCAAAGAATTCCGGATTCGCGGCGTGAAAACGAACATTCCGTTTCTTGAAAACGTCATGCAGCATCCAGACTTCTTAAGCGGCAACTACGACACATCCTTTATTGATACAAAACCGGAGCTATTCAAGTTCCCGCAGAAAAAAGACCGGGGCACGAAGCTTCTTACTTATATTGGCCAAACGATTGTCAACGGACATCCAGGTCTGGTGAAAGCCGATAAAAAACCGGTGTTCGTCAAACCACGCATCCCGCAAACATCCGTTAAGCAGCCGTATCCGTCCGGCACCAAACAAATTCTTGACGAGCATGGTGCAGACGGCGTTGTGAAATGGATTCAGCAACAGAAAAAATTGCTCGTAACCGACACAACATTCCGTGATGCGCATCAGTCATTGTTTGCCACTCGTGTTCGCACACATGATCTGATCCAAATTGCTGAAGCGACTGGAAAAATCGCCTCCGACTTATTTTCGCTCGAAATGTGGGGCGGCGCAACCTTTGATACGTCGATGCGCTTCCTGAACGAAGATCCGTGGGACCGCCTGGTGCAGCTGCGTGCTCAAATTCCGAACGTATTGTTCCAGATGTTATTCCGTGGTGCGAATGCGGTCGGTTACACAAACTACTCGGATAATGTCGTCAAGAAATTCATTGAGACCTCCGCAACAGCAGGCATTGACGTATTCCGTATTTTCGATAGCTTGAACTGGATTGAAGGCATGCGCCTTGCCATTGAATCGGTTCGTGAGAATGGAAAAATTGCCGAAGCGGCAATTTGTTATACAGGCGACATTCTCGATCCACAACGCGACAAATATAATTTGAAATACTATGTAAACCTAGCCAAAGATCTCGAAAAAGCAGGCGCACACATTCTGGCCATCAAGGATATGGCAGGTCTTCTCAAGCCGTATGCAGCATTCGAACTTGTCAAAGCACTAAAACAAGAAATTGGCATTCCGATTCACCTGCACACGCACGATACGAGCGGAAATGCAGGGGCGATGCTCCTAAAAGCAGCTGAAGCAGGTGTTGATATTGTAGACACCGCATTAAGCTCCATGTCCGGCCTGACATCTCAGCCAAGCTTAAATGCACTCGTAACAGGACTTGAACAGCACGAGCGGGCAACCGGGCTTGATGTGGATGGTTATCAGCAGCTTGCCGATTACTGGGAAGATGTTCGCACGTATTATGCGGGTTTTGAGACGGGCATGAATGCAAGTAACGCTGAAGTATACAAACATGAAATGCCTGGCGGACAATATACGAATCTCCAGCAGCAGGCGAATGGGGTCGGCCTTGGTGAGCGCTGGGGCGAGATCAAGGAAATGTATTCGACTGTCAATCACATGTTTGGCGATATCGTGAAGGTAACGCCGTCTTCCAAAGTCGTCGGGGATATGGCACTGTTCATGGTACAGAATAACCTGAGCGAGCAGGATGTATACGAACGCGGGGATTCGATTGATTTCCCGGAATCCGTTATTACATTCTTCCAGGGCTATCTCGGCCAGCCGTACGGCGGATTTCCTGAGAAGCTTCAGCAGACAATTCTCAAAGGACGCGACTATTTTACAAGCCGTCCAGGCGAACTGCTGCCACCGGCGGACTTCGATGAGATAAAAGCCATGCTCGAGGAAAAACTCGAACGTCCTGTCACCGATTTCGATTTGATGTCGTATGTGATGTATCCAAAAGTGTTCCTCGATATGCAGAAACGCCAGCAGGAATTCGGTAACGTATCTGTACTTGATACCCCTACTTTCTTCTACGGCCTTCGTCTCGGAGAAGAAATCGCCGTTACAATTGAACAAGGCAAAACCTTGATGGTGAAGCTGTTATCTATCAGCGAGCTCAGTCCTGACGGCATGCGGACGATCTACTATGAACTGAACGGTCAGCCGCGTGAAATTACGCTCCGAGATGCGGGAGCTAAGGTAACCGTTGCTCACCGTACGAAAGCCGACAGTTCTGATCCAGGTCAAATTGGAGCTTCTATGCCGGGTAAAGTGCTTAAACTGATGGTAGAGCCGGGCGACAAAGTGACAAAAGGCGAGCACGTCATCGTGACCGAAGCAATGAAAATGGAGACCACCATGCAGGCTCCATTCTCTGGTGTCGTCAAAGACATTCTTGTCAAAGCAGGGGATACGATCGAAACAGGCGATCTACTGCTTGTTATTACGCCAAACTAATTTAAATGCATAACAAAAGAGACGGTGCTTACAGCCCGTCTCTTTTGTTATGCATTTATTCCTGAGTCAAGTCGTTAATGACCTGATTGCCTTCCTTATTTTCATGCTTGTGACAAGCGTTCTTTTTCTCATTTGTGCGACAGTTGCCCATCATAGCTTGCAACTTCTCAAACGCCGCTGGAGCCATATCCAACAAGCGATCATATAGATGAGCCCCTTCCTGCAGCGACACGGTGCGGATTCCCTCTTTGTTTACGACGAGGAAAGCAACCGGCGTAATCGAAATCCCCCCGCCGCTTCCACCACCAAATGGGAATCCTTTCTCCTCCCCATCCCCCATTCGCTGTCCTTGCTGTCCACCGCCTAGACTATTCTGTTGGTATGCTCCATTCTGTTGGTATGTTCCATCCTGAGATGATTCAAATTCCGTTCCACCTGCCGCAAAACCAAATCCCACTTTGGATACCGGCAGAATGACACTGCCATCTGATGTTTCAATCGGGTCCCCGATAATTGTATTGACGTCCACCATTGCGCGAATGTTTTCCATCGCGGTCTTCATTAGCCCCTGAATCGGATGTTCTCCCATGTGTCAACGCCCTTTCCGAAAATAATGGATTGCCATACGAATCGCTGCAGTGATAGCATGTCCGATGCGAAGTCGAAGTATACAACAGAAACGAATCTCAAGCCGTTCCCCAGAAAAGTCCGGGATCACCGCCAGCTCAGGGTTCGTAGACAACCTCACATATCGTCCCAGTACTGCAAGGACAGCACTTTTAGCAGTCCATACGATACCACTCACTATCCCCGTTGCCGCTGCTTCTCCTACGCCTATATTCGTCTGCCATTCCAGCTTTTCACTGTGCACGTGTTTGAGTGTAGTACGTACAATTTCGTCCATATTATATACACGCTGCCGCAGATCCCTAGCATAACGCTGCACCTCTGCAATCGTATGCGGGGTAATCCATGTCTTCTTTTTCCGCTCCTTCTCCTTCGAAACCGAGTCGGTACCGGCATCCGCTTCCCCTGCTACTTTTACCCCGGTTCGCAAATTACGAAGCTGAAGCATATTCGCACGAATTCGATAGCGAAGCAGCCTCCGGCATACAGATAACTCAATCTCCAGATCATCATTTTCCGCCTGCCGCCGGTATATAATCTGGATACGCAGCGATGTAAACCAGATGATGAGCAGTATCACACCGGCAATACCCAGGCCAAGCAGCCACCCGTTCATGTCCTCCACCTTCCCTAGTTCGTAGTGTGGACGTAATTTCCTGTTTCATGCATCCGGGTGATCAATTTTCCAGATTGAGAAACTTTCCCCACATGCCTGCGTCAAACCTCATAGTAACTCATCCATAAGGAAGTGAATGGTTTGCATCGCATCGTTTTGCGTTCTCTACTTGTCTGTCTCCTTACAGTTAGCTTATTTGCCGCGCATGCGCCGCAGTCTGTCTCTGCCGCTGCGACATTTCATGATATTCAGGACCACTGGGCCAAAGGACAAATTCGTGCACTTGCCGAGCAGGGGATTGTAACGGGCGTAGGTTCAGACACATATGCACCGGATCGCCCACTTACACGCAGTCAGTTCGTCGTTATGCTGGCCCGTGTTTTTAAAGGCGATTTGAAAACAAAAGGCTCGGCTCGCGAGGTCAAACAATACTACCGGGATGTAGACGCATCCGATTTTTATGCGGATGAACTTGTGCGACTAAAACGGGCGGGGGTGATTGATGATCACGGTTCTTTCTACGGGGATCGTTACATTACCCGACAAGAGATGGCCCATTATCTAGTGAATGCGTATAACTATTTATACGGTCAAAATTTATCTCAGCTCGTCAATCGAAAACAGGTTCCTTTTACGGATGCTCATAAGATCTCTCCTCGTTACCTGGATGATGTGATCATCGCAAATAAACTCCATCTGATCACCGGGCGGGACGGAGGACAGTTCGCTCCTCATAACACGCTAACACGCGGGGAAGCAGCATCCGTTATTTATCGCTTCGGCCAATTGATCCCGTATGAAGACAAAAGTGTGCAGTCCGGTGCCAATCTTACAAATGTACAGGATGCTTACTATAAAAATGGCAAGCTCTACATTACCTTTACGTATTCGTTAAGCGGCGCGGGATATACGGGACAAATTATCGTCATCACTCGCTCTGGCAAACAGGTCAAAATTGATGTCGAGCCGGTTAAACTTGATAGTAGTTCTTCAACAAGTCGTTTCAAACAAACCCGTACCATTGCCATTGAAGAGTCTGGCATCCAAACGATTGTCGTTCGCATGAACGGAAAAGAAATCTCCCGCTTTCCCGTCTAGTTATACACAAAGAGGCAGCCCACATACGGCTGCCTCTTATCATTTTCTTTTGTATAACGTTACATTTAGCTACGGGCCGGAAGGAAAATCCCTTCTGGATCGACATTTTCATGCAGAATGCGGAGCTCTTCATATGTTGGAAGCTCTGTTTCACCTTTACAACGAGTAAAATCAAGTTCAAATCCGGTATTCTCCTGAAGCTGTTCGCGTGTAATACCTGGATGAATCGTATCGACATACATCGTGCCTGCTTCTTCATCAAAACGGAATACCGCCATATTCGTAATGACTGCACTCGGCCCCCCGAGAAACTTTTTCCCGTATACGTCTTTTCGATGCGCAAGTGTTCCTTCTGGCCATTTGCGCACCATCCAGCCCGGGGATGTAATATAATCAACACTTTCTTTGAAACGGCGCTTCTCCTGTACCATAATAAACACCGTTCGTTTGGCAAGCGAGTTAATATCCGGATTGCCGCCGCTGCCCGGAAAACGTACAGAAGGAGACGTATAATCACCAACAGCGGTTGTGTTTACATTGCCGTATTTATCGATCTCAGCTCCACCCAAGTACGCAAGATCGACTTTACCGCGCTGAAGCTGGTTAAATACATCAAACAGACCCGATGCAACAGAAGCCTGGGTAACACAACGTGGGTCCCCTACCGAAGACGGGAGAGAATCTCCCTTGGAATCAATTGTACCCGCCTCGTAAATCAGTTTACTATTTGGTGCATTCACTTTTTGTGCGAGCATAATCGCAAGCATCGGCAATCCGGTTCCGGCAAATACAACTTCACCGTCTTGTACCTCACGAGCAGCCGCAACAGCTAACATATCAACAACCGAGTACTCACCTGGTTTTACATATTGTTTGTCTGCCATTTTAACGCGACCCCCGTTTCACTTTTGTACTATATTTATGGTAGGAATTAGCGCGAAGCTTCTCCAAGCGAGAGAAACCTAGCTTGTCCAAATATTCATCGTGATCTCGTACACCGTACACCCATTCATCCACCCAGGCGCGAAATCCTTCTTCTGTTTTGGAAGCGGATGCAAACTCACGAATAAATGCACCGTCTACATCATAACATCCGTATGCTCCGGTCGGATGTGCCGCCCATGGCAGTTCAACAATCGCATCCACAAGATAACCTGGAACGAGGTTACGCTCTGGTTCCTCACGCAAATACGATTCCGGCACGATTTCTTCTGCCAATACAATAACTTTATCCGCAGCTTTAATAGCCTGCTCATCGGAATATGTTTGTCCACTAATGCGAATTGTGCCTTCTTCTCCTACCTGCTGGGCATGAACAATACATACATTCGGACGCACAGCTGGCACGTGAATCACTTCCCCTTCATTGTAGAACGGGTCCTGTGCGTAATCGAATTTTTTCGCAGGAATTTTATCATTGGCACCATTGCGCATTCCGGCACGCTCAAGCATATCGTACTCCGGATTCAAAATATCGGTTCCTCGCGATGCCCATGTTGGCATATACGGAATGCCCATCGCACCGGCCGCCATGCGGTACAGCATATGCTGATGGCTATAATCCTCCGCAATAATAGCTCCTTCTTTAATCTTTCTGTCCAGACAGTACGGTACTTTCCCATACAGTTCATGTCCTATCCAGCACGATTCCCAGATCGACACAGCGCCTGCCCCAATCAAAAGTTCAGCATGTGTACCCGAGTTCACTTCTACCAGATGAAGCCCTTTCTTCCCCTGACGCAGCATTTCATAAATAGCCGCCATCGGGCGACGCCAGATTACAAACCCGCTGAATGTGATCATATCGTTATCGTTGATCATCTGAATTGCTTCTTGCAATGTGCAGCGTTTGTCCTGCATATGTTGCTCTCCTCCTTATGTATAAATCTAAAAAGTTAATATGCTCCTACCTATATTTATTTTTAAATAAATTCTGAATTATGTCCATTCTTTTTTTGAGCGAGCGCTTGTTCTGTTTGTTTTTAAACATAAACAATTAAGTTTTCTAAAAAAAATAATTGCTCAAACAACGAATTTTTAAACTTTTTTATACTATTTACCATTTACTTACCCGTTCATTTGTTTTACAATTCAAACATATGTAACAGAAGTTATATAAAATAATAAATTACACCACAATAAAATGCTTATTGTTTTATACTTCTGAAACACATGAACTTTTATCGTAAAGGAAGTGGGAGTATGAGTTTATTTCGCAAAAAATCAATCGCCGACCTGCTGGCTCACACCAATAATAAAGAGAGCGGTCTCAATAAGTCTCTCGGTGCCTTCGACCTTACGATGCTTGGCATCGGTGCAATTGTCGGTACAGGAATTTTTGTATTGACAGGTGTTGCAGCAGCTAAACATGCAGGCCCCGCTCTGATGCTGTCGTTCGTTCTTGCCGGGCTTGCCTGTGTATTCGCCGCTCTCTGTTATGCAGAATTTGCATCATCTGTTCCTGTTTCTGGAAGCGCTTACACATACAGCTATGCAGCATTCGGGGAAATTTTCGCCTGGGTTCTTGGTTGGGATTTAATTCTGGAATACGGGCTTGCCAGCTCAGCCGTGGCAAGTGGTTGGTCCGGTTATTTCCAACACCTGTTGGACGGGTTAGGCCTTCATCTGCCTACCGCATTAACAAGCGCATACAACCCGGCCAAAGGAACATACATTGATCTTCCAGCCGTGTTGATTATTTTCCTGATTTCACTTCTCCTAGTACAAGGTGTAAAAGAATCAACCCGCCTGAATAATATTATGGTTATGATCAAAATTACGGTTGTTCTTCTTTTTATCGCAGTGGGTGTCTGGCATGTAAAGCCATCGAACTGGTCTCCGTTCATGCCGTTCGGATTTAACGGGGTTACTACAGGTGCGGCCACGGTCTTCTTTGCCTATATCGGATTTGACGCTGTATCTACAGCAGCCGAAGAAGTTCGTAATCCGCAGCGCAACATGCCAATCGGTATTATCGCTTCTCTTTTGATCTGTACCGTTCTTTATATTGTTGTCTCTGGTATTTTAACGGGAATGGTTCCTTACACACAGCTTGATGTAAAAGATCCGGTTGCGTTCGCCCTGAAGTTTGTTCATCAAGACTGGGTATCCCGTTTTGTAGCACTTGGCGCCATTCTTGGTATTACAACGGTTCTGCTTGTTATGCTGTACGGCCAGACGCGCCTGTTCTTTGCCATTAGCCGTGACGGTCTGCTGCCAAAGTCTCTCTCTAAAGTTAACGAAAAAACGCAAACCCCGGTTATTAGCACGTGGGTCACTGCTGTGCTGTGCGCATTCTTTGGCGGTCTAGTTCCACTAGACAAGCTGGCAGATCTGACGAACATTGGTACACTGTTCGCATTTACGGTTGTTTCCATCGGCGTTATCGTACTGCGTAAGAAACAGCCAGATTTAAAACGTGCATTCCGCGTTCCATTTGTGCCACTTATTCCGATTCTTGCTGTCGTATTCTGTGTGTATCTCATGTCCAAGCTGCCAAGCATAACATGGATCGGTTTCCTTGTTTGGTTCGTTATCGGAATTTTCGTCTATTTCGCATACGGGCGCCGGAACAGTGAGCTTAACAAACGCACATAATCTTCTCTCCACCTACTTTTTTACAGAAGAAAGAGCGGTCTCACATCTGAGACCGCTCTTTTTATATCCGTAACATTCTTATGCTTGCTGTGTTTTACGTTCTTTTTCTGCTTGACGCAGTTCAACACGACGGATTTTACCAGATGTTGTTTTTGGTAGATCGCTTACGAACTCAATCTCACGTGGATATTTATACGGAGCAGTAACATTTTTTACATGGTCCTGCAGCTCTCGAACCATCTCATCGGATGCATCTGTTTCGTTACGCAAAATCACAAATGCTTTTACGATGCTACCGCGTACCGGGTCTGGGCTCGCTACTACTGCGCACTCTTTAACAGCCGGATGCTTCACAAGCGCATCCTCAACTTCGAATGGCCCGATTGTATAGCCTGAGCTGATGATAATATCATCGGAACGCCCTTCAAACCAGTAATACCCATCTTCATCTTCTTTTGCCTGATCTCCTGTAAGGTACCAATCACCACGGAAAGCGGCCGCTGTACGCTCTGGATCATTCAAGTATCCTTTAAACAATGCTGGCACACTGCGGTGTACGGCAATATCGCCCACCTGCCCCACTGGAACCGGATTGCCGTCTTCATCAATAATCGCAATCTGGTTACCCGGAGTCGGACGGCCCATGGAGCCCGCTTTCACTTCCATTCCTTTCAGTGTACCGATGAGCAATGTATTTTCTGTCTGACCATACCCATCACGTACAGTAGCATTGAAATACTTCTTGAATGTATCAATTACTTCACGATTCAGCGGTTCACCTGCGCTTACGGTACTGTGCAGATGCTCGAGATTGTACTGATCCAGCCCTTCTTCTTTCGCCATAATCCGATATTCTGTCGGCGTGCAGCACAGCACATTTACTTTGTACTGTTCAAGCAGAGACAAGTATTTCTTCGGATCAAATTTGCCTAAGTATACAAAGCCAACTGCGCCTGAACCAAGTACCGAGATGAACGGGCTCCAGTTCCACTTCGCCCAGCCTGGTCCTGCTGTCGCCCAGACGATATCATTCTCACGAACATCAAGCCACAGCTTTGCCGCTACCGCCTGGTGCGCATATGCCCAGCTGTGCGTATGGATAACTCCCTTCGGATTTCCAGTTGTACCGGATGTATAATTCAAAAACGCGATATCTCCTGCGCGTGTATTTGCAATTTCAAATTGTTCACTCTTGCCTTCCATGAGGCTGTTAAGTGGCACCCAGCCTTCTTTCTCAGCGCCAAATACAATGTAATTCTCAATCGTACGGCATTCTGCACGTACTTCATCAATACGATCCGTTAAATCATGGAATGAAATGACAGCCTTAGCACCTGAGTGTGTAGCACGGTATAAAATATCTTTTGGCATCAGCATCTCAGAACCCGGCAAAATAACAGCGCCGATCTTGAGTGCTGCCATATAACTAATGTACGCCTGTTCAATACGCGGCAGGATAATGATGATCTTATCCCCTTGTTCGATTCCAAGCTCAACGAGCCCGTTTGCAAGACGATTGGATGCTTTGCTTAATTCCGTATACGTAAACTGCTTCTTTTCCCCTTCTTCATTTTCCCATAGTAATGCAAGCTTATTTGGATCCTGAGCATGGCGCTCAATATCATTTACCATATTATAGTATTCTGGTGCATGCAACTGCGGATTGGTCATCTCCTGATCCTCCTAAAAGTTTTTTCTTTATTAAAAAATGAAAACGTTTACCTGTATCTTAATTCTCCATATTTCGACTGTTTCCTCCCTAATTTTTATAAAAATACAGAAAAATTTTTATACATCAAAAAAGAGGGTAGCCTCTGCTACCCCCCTTACATCCACTTATTTACTTACATGCGACCACCAAGCTGTTGTTCAGCCATTTGAACAAGACGCTTCGTGATTTCACCACCTACAGAACCGTTCGCACGAGATGTAGAATCCGGTCCAAGCTGTACGCCGAACTCAGAAGCAATTTCATACTTCATTTGATCAAGTGCGTTAGCCGCTTGCGGCACTACTAGGTTGTTTGAGCTGTTGTTGTTAGCCATTGTTGTCACCTCCTTGATTGGTGTACCTATAGAATGTCACCACACAAGCAGCCTCATGCGAGGAACTCCAATGCAAATGATGGAAAGTTCAAACGAACGACTGGTGGCTGTGCCTGCGCCACCATAAACCGAATCCAAGTACCAGACCCGTAACGACAAGCGGCACAACCCAGGTTAACTCATACAACACAGGTGCAATATGCTGCTGCACGGCTTCCTCCTGAATGATCATCGAGCCAGCTGTATAAGCCAAGATACCGGCCCCAACATACACAAGAAACGGAAGTCGATCCATCAAATTCGCAATCACATTACTGCCAAACATCAGGAGCGGAATACTAAAGCCCAATCCAAACAGAAGCAGAACAAAATCTCCATGCGCCGCTCCCCCCACAGCCAAAACATTATCTAAGCTCATCACAAAATCAGCTATAATAATCATTTTAATCGCAGACCAGAGTGTGCCTCCTGCCTCAATCCCTTCACCCTCTTGCTCTTCACCTGCAAGAAGTTTAAAGGCAATCCAAGCAAGCACAAGTCCACCCGCTGCTTTTAAATATGGAATCAACAACACCCATGCAGCAAGCGCAGTCAAGATTACACGTAGGGCTACCGCTCCCCCAGTTCCCCATATGACAGCCTGCTGTCTTTTTTCCGGCGGCAATTTACGGCTTGCCATGCCAATTACTACCGCATTGTCTCCACTCAACACAATATCAATGATGATAATATTAATGAATCCAATCCAGAAAGACGCATCCATATTCCCCACCACCTTCTATGATGGAGTATATTCTCCAACAAGACAGGCTATGACCAAAGTGTATATCTAACACAAAAACACGTCCACAATCGAACGTGTTTTTTATGACAAAAATAATTTATTCTTGTAGAGCACAATTTTTTGCACATCAAACTGTAGGGCACCTTCCCGCTTCAATTGGCTGATAATCCGGCTTACCGTTTCCCTTGTTGTTCCAACCATACTCGCAATGTCTTGGTGCGTCAGCTCCATATGAATTTCATGCGCTTCCTCTGTCTCTATGCCACTTGTACGGGCAAGTGAGAGCAGCGTATTCACAATTTTCTCTCGCATATCTTTGCTCAACACATCAGATAGACGTCGTTGCAATTCACGGATTTTTCCTTCTAGAATTTGCAAAAGGCGAATACATAGACGGGGGCTATTCTCCAAAAGCCGGGTCAACTCCTCTACATTAATGGAGTACAAAACCGTATCTTCCAGCGTCTCCGCTGTGGCCGGATACGGACTGCCACCAAACATGCCAACGTGAGGAAATAAATCCCCTTCTTGCAGGACATTGACGATCTGTTCCCGGCCGTCTTCCGTTGTTTTGTACACTTTGACCCGACCGTGTTCAAGTAAATAAATCGCCGTGCATAACGCCCCTTCATAAAACAAGATCCCACGTTTTTTCATCGTGCGACGCGACATAACAGTAGCAATATGCTCACGTTCTTCCTCTGTAAGCGATACAAACAACGGGACTCTGCGCAAAAAGGTAAGTAGTTGCTCGTTATCCACGTTCCGCACTCCCATTAAGCCGTGCTCCAGTATCTTCCTTGTTTCCTGCTAGCCGCTTCTCAAACGTTGCACGCCAGCTGGCCGACAAAGCTGCAACATCCAACAGACGACGTATTCCATCCTGATCCTCTTTATTTTCGTGCATCAGCTGGTTCGCACAAGCCACCGATATACCAGCCGGATCAGCGGACAAGCGGCGAAGCATAAGCTCAGGACCAACTTGAATTCGTCCTGGCTGGATAACCCGGAAATAAAACCCGGTTCGTCCCGTTTTTTGTACCCATAGCGCCATCTCCGGCACACCATAGCGTTTCGCTAGCTTATGGCACGGCTGACGGGGCTGACTAACCTGGACAATGGTCTCTCCTAAAGCAAATGTATCGCCAATGCATACATCTTCCTCAACGAGACCACTCACCGTTACATTCTCTCCGAACGCCGCAACCGGAAGAACACGACCGAGACGCTCCTCCCAGTACGGATAATGTTCGAGTGGATACACGCATATCGCTTTGTCCGGTCCACCATGATGCTTGCGGTCTGCCTGTCCATCTCCTTCAAACCCCTCTAATCCAAGTATTTGCTCGCCGCTCACCGGCTGCTTAGCGATGGCACTCTCCCAGCGAACTCCTCCCGTCTCATAGAAAACAGGAAGTCCGATATTTACCGCTTTTACGTATGCTTGCATTTGTTACTCCCCTTCTTGTATTCGACTTCATTCTTGAGCCATTATACGGCACAATACTCTTTCTCTACAAATCAAAATACAGGTAGGACTTCGCCTTTGTTTATATATCCTTATACCTAAAATAAAAACAGGTATTTATGCTTTTTTTACTATTGTTTATGAACTTTATATGGAAAAAATCATCATCTCATATTAATGTAAAGAGTATAAAACTTTTATAAAGAAAAGAAAGATGGGACTACATGAATACGAAAATTCTAATTGCTGATGATGAAGATGTATTGCGCATGCTGATCACGGAAACGCTCGAAATCGAAGACTATGAGCTTGATGAAGCGCAAGATGGACTTGAAGCCTATGAGAAAATTATGCAGCACGAATATGACCTTATTCTGCTTGATCTTATGATGCCAGGAAAAACAGGACTAGAAGTTTGCCAACTTGTACGAGCAGCAGGTAAAACAACCCCGATTGTGATGCTGACAGCCAAAACACAGGCAGAAGACCGGGAAAATGCCGTCAAGGCTGGTGTGAATTACTTTTTCGCTAAACCATTCAGCCCGATGCAGCTTCTCGGCTTTATACAGGAGATTCTGGAGGAAAAACCTTTATGAAAACGAGTATTGTAAACCGCCTGCGGCGTTTTCTACTCATTCCCCTTATTGCGATTCTAGCACTGTCGGCTGTCTTATGGACGTTCAACATTCGTGAACTGAACAACTATAATACGTCGATGTCCAATCTACTTGAAAAGCGCAATCAACTGCGCCTCGTGCAGCATAATATTGAAGGACTTGTTTCTGAACTGCGTGGCTTTATGGCCATGCGGAATGATTCCTTCCTTACCTTGATTGATGCACGGCAGGCAGACGCACAAAGTCAAATTGAGGCCTACAGCCAGCTTCCACTAACCGGGAAAGAGCGAACATTCATTGAAGGAATCAAACGCGATCTCAAGGTATATACCGATAAAATTATCCCGGAAGGCATCTCCCTTGCTCGGGCCGCCAACTACCAGGCAATCAATACAAAAGCCGGGGCTTCTCAAACTGGCTATACAAACTTTGTTAACAGCATCCGCAATCGCCTGGAAACTCAGATGGGGGTATATACCGATGATATCGAGCAAGTGCAAAAAGAGCACCAGCGCTACATCATGTATTCACTGAGTGGGTTTCTTAGCCTGCTTATTATGATCTTGATTTTGTCCTACTGGGTTACAACACGCTTTGGGCGCGAGATCGGCAAGCCGCTCGAAGTGCTGACCGCTTCTGCACGCCGCATATCGCAGGGGAAATATACACTCATCCCACCGTTGAATCATGATGATGAACTTGGCGAGCTTGAGCATGCCTTTAACCAGATGGTGCACCAAATGGAAGAAAAAGAGAGCAATCTCTTATCCCAAAATGATGAATTAACCGCCCATCAGGAAGAACTATACGCGCAGCAGGTAGAACTTGAAGAAGCCGTCCAGAAGCTGACGGACAAAGAAAATATTCTCCTTCGCCGTAATCAACTAAGCACATCGCTTGCAACTGAAATCGAAGTCGAAAGCATGCTCAAACAAGTACTTGATAGTATGCTTGACCTCACAGGTTCTCAGATTGGCGCCGCGATTATACTTGACCATGAACTGAAGGACCGTTTTGTAAGTAAAGGAATCGCTCACGAGCAGATCGACATTCTGCTTGCGCATATTTATGAAGGAATGAGCGGTCGTGCTATTGCTGAGAAAAGCGTGCTAACTCTCGAACGTATAGCTCGTACCGAGGAGAGTGGACACCACGCATCGTATCCTGTACATGATTTATACATGCCACTTTTAAACCGAGATGGCGAGGTCGTAGCGCTGCTAGTCGTCACCCGTCTGAATGGATACGCCTTTACTCACGCTGACCTGGATGAATTTAGCGCACTCACCCGCCAGATTTCACTTGCGGTAGAGAATGCGGTCGTGTATAAAAAGACCCAGCAGACTAGTCTACTTAACCAGGCGATTCTAAATTCAGCGCTCGAAGGTATCTGTCTCATTGGTCCACAGGGCGAACTGCTTGCTGTCAATCATTCCTGGTGTGATATGTATGGAGTTGAAAAGCCCGAAGACATTCAAACACTCACTATGGCAGAATTATCGCGAAAAATTCACCAGCGCTTCAAGCAGCCAGACGAGATGTTTGCCTTCTATCATCAGGCTATTAATGGCACGCTGGATGAACTACAAGAACTTACTGTTGAAATTATCCAGCCGACATACCGGGTTATTCGCATGTACTATCGTAAAGTTATAAACGATCATGCTGGCGTTATCGGTTGGGTCATTGTCTGTCGGGATATTACACGAGAGTATGAGATCGACCGAATGAAATCCGAATTCGTCAGCACTGTCAGTCATGAACTTCGCACGCCGTTATCCAGCATTCTCGGCTTTGTGGAAATTATGCTTCAGCGCAAAATTAATCCTGACAAACAAACACGCTACTTGAATACAATTTATAAAGAAGCGCGGCGACTGACCAACCTGATTAATGACTTTCTTGATGTACAACGCATGGAATCCGGACACCAGGAATACCAGAAAGAAATGATCAGCCTACGTAATGTTGTAGAAGAAGTCATAAGCGCCCATCATTCCGATATACATCCGATTCGTCTCGAGTGCCGTACGTCACAAGATACCATATGTGCGGATCATGAAAAGATACAGCAAGTTGTGACCAACCTGCTAAGCAATGCAATTAAGTATTCGCCAAATGGCGGAACAGTCACACTCACAATCGATATGTGCGCGGAACGACCACAAGATGTATGTCTTTGCATTACAGATGAAGGTCTCGGCATTCCAGAAGATGCTATCCCTCATCTATTTGAAAAGTTTTATCGAGTAGATAATTCAGACCGCCGTAAAATCGGGGGAACCGGCCTTGGGCTTGCGATTTGTTCAGAGATTATAAAAGCCCATAATGGCTTGATTCATGTTTCCTCCACGCTTGGAAGCGGAAGTACATTTACGATTTCACTGCCAACAGCGATCACTTCTTCGCATGGGCTACCCTACGTACCTCCTGCTCCTGAATCAACAAACGGTACGCCCATAGTCGAAAAGGAGCTTTCCGGACATATTCTAATCGTAGAAGATGACGAAAGCTTGCGTACGTATTTGGCTGAAGAACTCGGTAACTTTCTTACGCAAAAGGGAATTACGATTTTTCATGCATTGAATGGGGAACAGGCATTACAATCCATCGCCGATGATCCACCACTTCTTCTCATCCTTGATATTATGCTCGGAGAAGGAAAAGATGGCTGGGAGATTTTACAGGAAATAAAGCGTCAGGAAGCCTATCGATCCATTCCGATTGTAATCTCCAGTGCACTTGAGGAACGAGAAAAAGGAATTGGATATGGAATCTCTGAATATTTAATTAAGCCGTATGCAGCTGAAAAACTTACATCAACGGTTTGGAATCTGCTTCAACAGCAAGAAGCAGAAGGGCACGTATTTATTCCCGCAGATCAAGAAAAGGATTAAAGGAAAAGAGTGAGAGTATGGCAAGAGAAACACTTGAACAACTTTTTCGAAAAAAATATTATGCGCAGCTTATAGAAGTACAGTCTCGTTTATCACAGGAAGAACATCTGCAGACTGATGTAAAGTGGCGAGAAGAAATCTATCGGGTACTGCACAGTCTAAAAGGAACAGCAGGTACGCTTGGTTTTTCCAATCTGACGCATATAGCAGAAACCGGGTTATTAATGTTCTCAGAAAGCCACACCTATGCTCTGCCATCTTATATGATCACCCCACTACATACGCTCATCAACGAAGCAATTACGTACCTGCGTATGGCTGAACACGCTCATGTTAGTGAAGATATTCTGCAGGAGATGCGGCATTTTAATGCTCTAGATGGCAAGCCGAAGCGGATTCTTGTCATTGATGATGACGAGATCCTTCTATCGTCCATTCACCATATGCTGTCTATGGGTGGATTTGATGTAGAAGTACTGTCTGACCCAAGTCATAATCTGGAGGAAATGCTGAATCGACAGCCAGACTGCATCATTTTGGATATTATGATGCCTGATACAGATGGCTTTTATGTCATGCAGTACATTCGTAATGACGTACAGCGCGAGTTCACTCCGGTACTGATGTTAACCGCACGAGCCGATCTGACCGACAAGTATAAAGGATTTCAGTTAGGTGCAGATGAATACTTGACGAAACCTTTCCATTTTGAAGAGCTGATGTTACGCATCAAAACATTAATTTCCCGCGTGGAAAAGTATCGTTCCCTAACGTTGTACGATTCTTTAACAGGACTTCACAACCGACGCTATCTGCTTGATCGCCTGCAGGAGCTATTCATCATGCATGCGCGCAAGCCGCAAAATGTGACACTGTCGATTATTGATCTGGACTTCTTCAAACGGGTAAATGACACATACGGACACCCATGCGGTGACACGGTTCTCAAATCGTTTGCTTCTTTTCTTAAAGAAAAACTCCGGGAAACGGATATCATTACCCGATACGGGGGAGAAGAATTCATTGTTGTCCTTCCGGATACGCCACTTGAGCAGGCAGAGGTCATTCTGAACCGGGTTCGTGAAGATTTCAGCCGAACTGAGATTCACTGTTCCTGTCAGAATGTCTCCTTCTTTCAAACTTTCAGCTGTGGCATGGCTCAGATCGGGATCAATGGACATGATATTACCAGCCTGATTGAATACGCAGATAAGGCTCTGTACCTGGCGAAATTCAAGGGCCGCAACCGCATCTGTCTTGCCTCCGAGCTTGGTGATGATGCTACAAACGGTGTAGCTCGCAAGAAAGTTCTCATCGCAGATGACGATATGATCGTACATGCGATTTTAAAAAACCAGTTGGCTGATACCGATTGGGATCTTATTTTTGCTAAGAACGGGCAGGAAGTTCTCAACATCGTTACGGATATCACACCCGACCTATTTATTCTTGATGGCATGATGCCTGTTCTTAATGGCCTGGAAGCTTGTATGACTTTGCGTAAGCAACCACGTTTCGCCAAAACTCCCATCATCATGCTGACCGGGCGAGATGCCAAAGAAGAAATTGCTCAAGCACTAGATACAGGTGTTGATGATTATGTGCTAAAGCCATTCTCCGCGATCGAACTAAAAGCCCGCATTAACCGACTCTTTGTGCGTACAGCTTCATCACGATAAATACCGAGTTGATATACGTACAATAGTAAGCAAAAGGAGCAAGCTCAAAAGTCGTAGCGACAATTGAGCTTGCTCCTTTTTGTGACGATATTCCTAGGTGAATACAACTGTTTTGTTCTTATGGACAAGAATCCTGTCTTCTACATGCCAGAGAACGGCACGAGCAAGTACGATTCGCTCGATATGACGTCCTTCCTTTTTCAAGTCCTCTACGTTATCGCGATGACTTACACGGCTTACATTCTGCTCGATAATCGGTCCAGCATCAAGGTCTTCTGTTACATAGTGTGCCGTTGCTCCGATAATCTTTACCCCACGCTCATACGCCTGATTGTATGGCTTTCCACCGATAAATGCTGGCAAGAACGAGTGATGAATGTTGATAACCTGGTTGCGGTAATGCTCAATAAAATACGGAGAGAGGATCTGCATATAACGGGCAAGCACGATGAAATCTGCGTTGCCTTCCATCAATTCACGCTGCTTTTTCTCTACCTCCAGCTTCGTATCGGCTGTAACTGGTAGATGATGATACGGGATGCCGAGAGACTCGACAAGCTCTCTTGAATCCTCATGATTACTAATGACCATCGTAATATCGGCATTCAGATCTCCTGCCTGCCAGTTCCACAACAGTTCGCGCAAGCAATGGTCTTCTTTCGACGCAAAAATCACCATTTTTTTCGGACGGCTGGCAAGTGTAATGCGCCAGTCCATCTCGAACTCGTCCGCTATCGGCATAAATTCCTGACGCAGATGATCAACTGTGGATTCCAGATTCTCCTTATAAAATTCGATTCGGATGAAGAAACGTCCCCCTTCCGGATCTTGCGTATACTGGTCTGATTGAAGAATGTTCGCACCATTCTCATATAAGAAACGAGAAACAGTCGCGACAATTCCCGAACGATCCGGGCATGAAATAAGCATACGCCCGACTCCTTGATATTTCTCCCCAAATACAGATACTACTTTTTGTGCTGTCATTATTTTACGTGCCTCCAAAATAAAGGTTCAAAAAAATCAATTTCCGCTTATTATACCGTATTTCTTTCCGCTGGAAAACGAATAAAATGATACAGACTGGTCATTCTACTGCATGAACGTTCGTCTTATGTAAAAAAGAGAGCTATCGTCAGCTCTCTTGTCTACGTTGCTTATTCTTTTTCCAACAGGCGGAAGAATCGCTCTTCCTGCACCAGATCGGTTTCAAACACCCCGCCACGCGCAATCGTGCGCGTCCGACTACCTGGCTTCTTAATGCCACGCATAGACATGCACAAGTGCTCAGCTTCTACAACTGCAATCGCGCCGATCGGGCAAACCACATTGTTCAACGCTTCTACAATCTGATTGGTCATACGCTCCTGCACTTGCGGGCGACGAGCAAGAATATCAACCAGACGTGCAAATTTACTTAAGCCTACAATGCGTCCATCTGGAATATATCCAATGTGCACCTTTCCGAAAAACGGTACAAAATGGTGCTCACACATGCTATAAAAAGGAATGTCCTGTACAATTACAATGTCAGATGCCCCTTCAGCCGGGAATGTTTTGCCGAGAACCTCTTCAGGATCTTCCTGCAAGCCACCAAACACTTCACGGTACATTTTTGCAATCCGCTTCGGTGTTTCCTGAAGTCCTTCCCGTTCCGGATTTTCCCCGATTAACTGAATAACTTCATAAAAATGCTGCTCAATCGGATCGGCAGCCTGTTTACTGGACTTAACTGCTTCTGCACGCATGGCATTCATCTCCTTAGCTAATAACATAGAACAGATTTCAGCAGTGCCAGTGTCTGTTCTCCATAAAGTACACTGTATAATAGTTGTCTAACAAATGCAAGTTGATTTTTCGTTATCTACAGTGAAAACAGAGGTTACAAAAGACGTACCACACCTTCTCTTCCACTACCTATTTTCGGGATACGCCCGTTGAACTAGACAATACAAGCCGTGTGAGCGCCTCTGCTACCCCGCTGTCATTATTAGATGCTACGACGAGATCTGCCTGTGCCTTTACATCCTCTGGCGCATTAGCAACTGCCACACCAACACCTGCAATGGACAGCATCGCCAGATCGTTATAGTAGTTGCCAATCGCAATCGTTTCGGAAAGCGGCACCCCAATATGGCTTGCCAGATGATTCAATGCTGCTCCTTTAGAAGTAGTCCGTTCGATTACATCAATATAGAACGGTCCACTTCGCAAAAGCTGAACCGGTAATTTGAGTGTCGATAAGTCATCATACGCGCAATCAAGTTGCTTCTCTGTACCGAACAGCGTAAATTTCACCAGTCGTTCACGCAGCGAGAGCGGGTCAGATATCACTTTAGGCGCAGCTAAATACTTAGCATACATCTCCCGCACATCGTCGCGCTCCATACTTTCTGTATACATATCAAAAGCAGTACAAAAATCTGTGTGAATTCCGCGCATACGGCAGTATTCCATTACCGCTTGTACATCCTCCATGAAAAAACCATTCTCCAACAGCATCTCCTGCGTGCCGGAATGAACGGCTACTGCCCCATTGTGTGCAACATAATACCCTTCAATCCCAATCTCTGACAGAATAGGTGTTACACTGTGTGGGGCCCGGCCTGAGCAGAGCACCACTGTAACACCAGCTTCCGCCGCTGTATACAGTACTTCTTTATTTTGTTCCGTAAGGCGGTAATCATCCGTCAATAACGTTCCATCAATGTCAATTGCAACAAGCCTGTAGTTCATATTTTTTGTCGTACTCCTCTACTCTCACGATTTCTATCCTACTCCTGTATCATACCATACCTTTCAATTTTCCCAACAGAAAGCTGTAAAAATACGTAAAACGAGGCTGCCACTACGACAGCCTCGTTTTCCACTCATTTCCTACCTTATACAGTACGCTCATAAGCGTACCCTGCCGCTCTAGCCAATACTGTTTCCGAAGCAAAAGCCTGTTTTTCAGCCAGATCAAGATGTTCCGGATAGCCATACACACCATGCTCACTCAAATCAAGGCCGGTAATTTCTTCTTCCGGTGTAACACGCAGCCCCATCGTCACCTTAAGTAGATACAGAATGATAAAGCTGACAGCTGCGACATATACCATCGCACCAAGCGCCCCGATAACTTGCACGTACAACTGATGCCAGCCACCACCATAGAACAAACCCGCCTTACCAACTCCCATTTTCTCCACCAGACGAGGAGAAGCAAAGAAGCCCGTTGAAATCGTACCCCATATACCTGCGATCCCATGTACCGAGAAAGCAAAAACCGGGTCATCTACACCTTTACGCTCAAAATACAGCGATGTGAAGAATGTGATCATACCCGCAATCGCCCCAATCACAACTGCTGCCCACGGTTCTACAAACGCGCATGCTGCCGTAATCGCTACGAGTGCTGCCAGCACACCATTTAGCATGCTTGGAATATCCGCCTTACCAAGTACAAACCACGCGATTAACATTGCAGCAATCGCACCTGCCGCTGTGGCTAGATTTGTCGTTAGTGCTACATAACTAAAGAATCCATCTCCAATCGCCATCGTAGAACCTGCATTAAACCCAAACCAGCCAATCCAAAGAATGATAACACCAAGGACAGAATACACCTGATTGTGACCCGGAATCAGATTTGGTTTTCCATCGCGCGTAAACTTGCCAATACGAGGTCCAAGAAGCAATGTGGCGATAAGAGCAGCTACCGCACCTTGCAAGTGGACAACAGTCGAACCGGCAAAATCCTGCATGCCCATCTTAGCCAGCCAACCACCGCCCCATACCCAATGACCAATAACCGGATAGATTGCAACTGTAAAGAGAATTCCGAAGACGAAATATACGGACAATTTGGCACGTTCTGCAAAACCGCCCCAGGCAATGGCTAATGATACAGCAGCAAATGCCATCTGGAACAAAAACTTCAGATCAAGTGGTACGTGCGCCCACGACAAAGCTGAGAATACTTGATCTACTTCCGCTCCACCAAGATGAAGCATCCATCCTTTCCATCCAACAAACCCATTGCCATCTCCAAATGTAATCGCGAAGCCTGCTACCCAGAAGAAAATGCCCGTGATCGCAAAGCTAATAATCTGCTTCCCAGCTACATGACCAGCATTTTTCATACGGGTTGAACCAGCCTCTAATAGCGCAAATCCTACCTGCATGGAAATAACTAAGATTGCAGCTACAAAAACATAAGCAGAATCAAGTGCACTAACTAAAGCGTCCATATTCACGTCCCCTCTCCTGTAATGTTAACTTTCATGACATAAATATATGTTCATCTGTAGAATTGTGCAACTGATGTAATATAAATTGACATTAAATATCTCCAGAATCAACCGCTTACATCTGTTATTTCTTGATTTTTCTCACTTTTTTATTCATGTTAACTATCCTCTCCTAACCTAGATTAGAAGCCTAAAAATTCTTCATGAAAGTTAAAAAAAACAATAGCCAGCACGAAATGATTTTCAGTATAATGGGGTGAATATAAAACTTTATTAAAGATATCGTAAAGAAAGGGTTAAGAGGTGTCTTACATGCGGCGTGCGATTCTTGTCGTATTGTTTTTGTTACTAGGGGCAGTTGTTTGGCAAATTTCCACGGTTGAACACTGGATTATTTTCAACTGGATCTTTCTTGCTCTGCTTCTTCTGGATTTTCGTAAAGATCAAAAAGACATTGATCTCCTTACCTTCCTCCCTAAAGGAGTTGCGTTGCTGTTCTGTTTGTATTACGTGTATCAGCACGCACCTAAACTGTGGTACTACCTTGCTAGCTGGGAAACATCAAACGTTAAACACCTTTTCAACTGGAACGATACATTCCGGAAAATTCCGTTTAATAACGGGGCGATTTTCCGCCTGTACCAGCCTGAATGGTTTACGATTTTCATGCGCTGGGTATATGGCTATGGTTTTTCACTTGCACTTTGGGTAGCGGTCATCCGAAGCTTAATGACACGAGATTTGGCTAAAATGCTTCGCTATGTACTGTCTAGTCATACCCTGCAGTTACCGATCATCGTGCCATTTTATACGCTCGTCATGTTACAAGAAGTATGGTATGTACTCGGTGACCCGGATGGTATGGCACGCGGCTTCACACATAACCAAGCACTGCTCTGGGTTATGAACTGCTTCCCAAGCATGCACACATCTGTTTCTTTCGCGATTCTTCTGTTGGCACTCCGCGAGAAGGGCAGCATCTTCCGCTGGGTGATGGCAACCTACTGCGGCCTGGTTATTTTCTCTACGCTTTATCTGGAGATTCACTGGGTGCTTGATGTACTTGCCGGCATGGTGCTTGGGTACTCCACTGTTAAACTGACCGACTTCCTGTACGCTTTTGCAGCACGTCGAATGGAAGCTCGGAAAAAGAATGCGGAACTACTTCCGATTCCAACCGCCGCTTCTACACAGGATACATCGAATCTATAGTTTCTCTCATTCAAAAAGACTTTTCGCTCAAAGCGAAAAGTCTTTTATTTCTTCCTCACGATAAACCCATATACATCCGCTGGATACTCTTCAATCTCACATGTCAGCCTTCCTGCCTTACTAATCTCCAACTCACCATTACGGTTGCAGCACCGCTGCAGTAGCTCATATGACGCCTCTGCTTCTCGTTCTCCCTGATTGGCAATCCATAATTCGCCTCCACTCTCCGTCAATGCAAGCGCCCGATCATATATATCCTGTGGGCGGTATGCACCAAGAGACAACCCCCATAACAAAAGTGGCTCCGCAAATACAAACGGAAACAATAATGTCACTGTTCGAGCAGATGGCAGCTTCGCTTCGAGCACATCGCCTACCATATACGTACTTTCTGTCCGCGTCGCATGATACATCGCGTGATCATACCGACTATACCCATCTCGATATACCCGATAACCGTCCAGCTCAATACCAGAAAGTGCCGCAGATGCATCATCGCCTGCCACCTGCACTGCCCGAAAGGCATATGCATAGTCAAAATTTTTACTTCCAATATCTAGCCACGAACCCGACTGATGAACCCCTCCCGTCTGGCATCTAAATTGATCCAACCAATCTAGCACAAGTACATTACGTCGAAATAACGCCTCATCCATCTCCCGCGTCCATGCTTGTACCTCTGGATACGTCATACATAGCTGATCAAACCGGCGACGTGCTTCTCCTGTATAAGAGACATGCACTCCCGGATGCACAATCCGATAGCCTGAACGGCTCCAGCGTATACGTGAGCGCAGCGTAAAAAACAGCGGATTTAACAACCGATACAAAAACATTTCCTCACCTTCCTCCTCTAGGCCCATCTCCACAAAAAAACCGGAGGCGATATACGCGCTCCGGTTGCCTGCTTTCTATTATACAATTATTGTCCAACTATGGAAGGTTCCATCGGTGCAAGCTTTGCCACTAATTCCTGAATATCTTCCTCACCTACATTAAACTCTTTTAACGATGCGACAAGATGATTCACAATCGCCATAAAATGCTCATGTTGAATGTTCATACCTTTATGTGCCTTCTCCATACTTTGGCCACTGTATTGATTCGGGCCACCCGTTGCGAACGAGATAAATAACGCCTGATGTCGGCGCTGCTTCTCCATATCTGTGTTATCAAAAAAATGAGAGACAGTCTCATCAGCTAACACACGTTTATAAAAAACATCCACAACCTGCTGAATGACTTCCTGTCCACCGAGTCTTTCATATAAAGATGCCATCTATGATCGCTCCTTTTCACCGTTTACTATAGTGTTTACCTTTGTAGTGTACCCATAGAACCACATTTATACAGTGATATTTATCACACTATCGTAGCTTACGACTTCTGTCCAAACAAATGGCGCAAATTTTCCGCATACGGCGCACGGACAATCCCTTTTTCCGTAATAATCGCCGTCACATATTCATTCGGCGTTACATCGAACGCTGGATTATACACATTAATATCAGCTGGAGCGACCTGACGTCCAAGGCCGCGAATGATTTCATCTGCCTCACGCTCTTCAATCGGGATTTGCTCCCCAGTTGGGGTACCAAGATCAATAGAAGAGAGAGGGGCCGCCACATAAAATGGAATGTTATGTGCCTTTGCCAGCACAGCAAGCCCATATGTGCCGATTTTATTCGCTACATCACCATTTGCTGCCACACGGTCTGTACCGACAATAACTGCTTGCACCCAGCCGTTCCCCATGACTTTTGCCGCCATATTATCACAAATAAGCGTGACATCAATGCCAGCCTGCTGAAGCTCATACGCAGTAAGGCGTGCTCCCTGCAATACAGGACGTGTCTCATCCGCGAACACTTTAATCTTCCAGCCTTTTTCATGTGCGAGGTACATCGGTGCTGTTGCTGTGCCATATTTTGCTGTCGCAAGCCCACCCGCATTACAGTGGGTCAGCACCCCCATACCATCTTCGAACAACGTAAGTGCATGTTCTCCGATCGAGCGACACACCTCTTCATCTTCTTTTTGGATACGTCTTGCTTCCGCAAGCAGCGTCTCTTTCATCTGCTCCGGTGTTTGCCCTTCTGCCTGCGCCTGTTTGGCAGCCGCTGTCATACGGTCAAGTGCCCAGAACAAATTAACAGCGGTTGGGCGAGACGTAGCAAGATACGCCGCCTGCTTTTTCACCTCTTCAAGTAATGCCTCTGCTGTTTCTGCTTCACTCTCACGCACCGCGACGTATACGCCATAGGCTGCAGTAATCCCAATCGCTGGTGCACCGCGCACGTTTAGACGTTCAATCGCATCCCACACCTGCTTGACACTTGTAAGTGTCATGTAATCTGTTGTTTCTGGAAGTTTCGTCTGATCAAGCAGCACAAGCTCCCCATTCTCCCATTTAACCGACTGAAGCGGTTCGTATGTTTTGGTCATCGTAACTCCCCCTTCTTGTTTGCAAGTCTCTTTCTGCCTCTTCCTATCTGTACCTTTTTTCAGCAAAAGTGTATAGAATATGGAATAAAACTGACAAAAATGGGTAAACTACTATCAAGTACACTAGATGCAAATTACACCTAGATGAATTTCGTTTGTAGTCACCGTGCAGGTTTGTACTCAAATTGAGTATACGTTGATCTAAACTAGACTGCAAGAAAGGAGGAGAACCCATGACTTTAACAGAATGGAACGAATGGATTTTCCCAAGTGTATATGAAATTACACGCATCCTTGCAGAACACGCATAAAATATCACCCACAAAAAAGGCTCTCTCGCACATAACGAGAGAGCCTTTTTTTGTGGGTGTGTAGGCTATTCCATTTTCATAACCATCGCTTCACCTTCTACTACAACTTTGCCACTGCCATTGAGAACGTTCGTCTGAAGTTTAATCAACTTTTTATCATCGCGTTTCTCTACTACTTCCGCAACTACCGTAATCGTATCTCCAATTTTAACTGGTGCTTTAAACTTTAAGTTTTGCGACAAATAAATCGTATTTGTCCCTGGCAGTTGTGTCCCTAGTATCGTAGAGATATAACTCGCTGTCAGCATACCGTGCGCAATCCGTCCTTTGAAAAACGTTGTCTTTGCAAACTCATCATTCAGATGAATCGGATTTACATCTCCCGTCAGTTCAGCAAATGCCACGATATCTTGATCTTCAATTTTCCGTACAAACTCTGCTTTATCTCCTACATGAATGTCTGCATATAACTTCTCCACTACGTTTTTCGACTTTTCGTATATATTCATGTTCTCTCTCCTTGTTCCTATTTCTTAGACAAAATTCGACAAAGTGGCACGGAAAATCCCCCTGACTCTCAGGGGGAACTAGTTGTTACTTAAACATGTTTATTGTATTGTTTTTATTCGCTTCAAAAGACTCGATCAGGCCTTTTTGTGTTGATTTTACCTGGTTTAGAAAATTGTCCATCAGATTCTGAACTTCTTCTCGTGTGCGTTGCTGTTGTTCAATCAAGCTTTTCACAGACAATTCAACTTGTTCTTGAGATTTGTTAATCACATTGATGCTTGCTTTGCCTGGTGTCCATGTAAGTTGCTGAATACGTGCAGAGATTTCATCAAGACGTCCCAGCCAATCTTGAACGATCTGCCCTGCTTGCTCGCCCCCTACATTTTTTATGTTGCTCTGATAAGTAACTCGCGCTTCTTCCAGGAATTTTTTCAACTCCTGCTCAGTTTTTTCGATATTTTCTGCCGTCTTTGTCCATAGATCTTTTTGACGATCCAGCGTTTGCAGTGTAATATTCTCAATCTCACGCTGATATGCATAGATTGTCTTTACACTATTCATCCAACCATCCCACACCGCATCTACAATATTAGGGTTCTGTTGCACTGTCTCTTTCACGATAACCGACTCCTTCTCCGCTTTTTTGTTCACTGCCATCAGATTAAATCCTCCTTACTAAAATAAGTGAGTACTAACATGTATATGGTAACTGCAGCAAAGCTGCGGACCCGCGTATGGCGACTTACTTCTCTTCTTTCGACTGGTCTGGTTTCGATGGCATAAAGAACCCGGCATACATGTTGAAAAAACGATCCAGCATGAGCTGGTACTGCTCAAGTGATGATGCCCAGGTGTTCAAGTATTGTTCTCCAGCATCCGTCAGGGAATAAATTCGCTTAGCAGGCCCTCCGGTGGAAGTATCCCATTCTGACTTCACCATATTCTCTTTCTCCAACTGCCGAAGCGTCCGATATACGTTACCCTGATCAATAGAAGGGAAGCCAAACTTAATGAGTTGTTGAATCAATTCATAGCCATGCACATTCCAACCACGCAGACTAAGAAGAAGAAACGGAACCATCAAATTCTTCGGTGCACCGGTAATAGTTTTTTCTTCCTTGGCTGATCGATCAGGCTGAGCATTCTCTTCATGAGCTGACATGTGTATCACCTTCAAATCTGTAAATATCTCTTATGTGTAATTTACACCTATGGAGTGATTTTGTCAAACATTTCTAAGGAAAAATTATCTTTATTACTTTAGTCCTGTGTGTGACAAAAATGTAAAAATATATCGTAATTTATCGAATATTTTCATTTGAGTTGTCTTCCACCATTATCTATACTTTATATGAAAATGTTTTTTATACATATTTTCCCCTATCCCTCATACAGATAATAGGGTGAACCAATTCAGGAAAGGAGATGAAGAAGTGACCAACAAAATGCCGTTTGACCCGTTTGCCATGTGGAAAGACATGTACGACAAAACTGAATCGCATTGGAGTAAAGTTGTTGACGAGTCGATGCGCAAGGAAGATTTCTCCGAATGGATGGGGCAATTCCTTACTATGTATTTGCAGTACCAGAACATGATCAAGCAATCAACTGAGAATTATCTGGAACAGGCAAACATGCCATCACGCGCCGATATTTCTAATCTCGCTTCCCTTATTGTTAATCTGGAAGCAAAAGTCGATGACTTAGAAGAAATGATCGAGGAAGACCTTTCTCACCAGATTAACAACTTGAATGTAACCCGTGAAGTAAACCGTTTGAAAACTGATGTTAAAAACCTCGATAAAAAACTTGATGCGGTCATTGACCTGCTTAAGGAACACATGACCCGCGAACCTATCTCTCCGGAAGCAACAGAAGCTGCAATCGCAAAAGAAGCGGCAACAGCCGAAATTGCAGTTGCAAAAGAAGTAGTGCAGGAAGAAAAGTAGCGTAAGCATACAATTCATCTAAGGGGTGTTAATAAGTTATGGTGAAAATAGACGGTAAAGTAGCGATTGTAACAGGGGGATCCCGCGGTATCGGAAGCGCGATTGCAAAGGAGTTGGCGGCACACGGGGTAAAAGTGGTCATCAACTACAATAGCAGCAGCGTGGCAGCCGAAGCGGTTGTTAAAGAAATCGAGCAAGCGGGCGGTACTGCATTTGCTTCGCAGGCAGATGTAGCCGATCCGGCTCAGGCACGCGTACTTGTCGAAGAAACCATCAACAAATTCGGCCAGCTCGATATTCTGGTAAACAATGCGGGCATTACTCGGGACCGCACTTTCCGAAAGATCACCGAGGAAGATTGGAATAGCGTAATTGATACCAATCTGAGCAGCGTCTACAATACGACGGCTGCTGGACTTGAACACATTCAGAAATCAGATGCAGGACGCATTATTAATATCTCTTCTATTATTGGTCAGGCGGGTGGCTTTGGACAGACGAACTATGCCGCAGCAAAAGCTGGTATGATCGGCTTCACCAAATCTCTGGCATTAGAACTCGCACGCGGTACAACAACGGTAAACGCAATCTGCCCAGGATTCATTGATACCGAAATGGTACAGGCTATTCCGGATAACGTACGAGAACAAATCGTGGCCAAAATTCCGAAGCGTCGTTTTGGTACGCCAGAAGAAATCGCACGTGGTGTTCTCTTCCTCTGCCGTGATGGCGAATACATTACCGGACAGCAGTTGAACATTAATGGCGGCATGTACATGTAGTAAAATATTTTGGTTTATTTTTAATATTCTGGTATAGTTATAGAGAGAACTTATTTCCAGAGGTTGGAGGGAGTACCTAATGTCAACTCCAGTGTTGAAAGATTGGGAAGAGATCCTTAATTCTATGCCCGAGGAAGCAAAGCGTACATATCGCCGCTTCCAGCGTGCAACAGAAGTGCTGACAACCGAAGCAGAGCCACAGGTCGGTCTTACGCCAAAAGAAGTCATTTGGACCAAGAACAAAACAAAGCTGTATCGGTATATGCCAGCAGCGCCAAAACAGCACCGAATTCCGCTGTTAATGGTATACGCTCTAATTAACAAGCCTTACATCCTGGACTTATCCCCTGGCAATAGCCTCATTGAATACTTAGTAAACCAGGGATTTGATGTGTATCTGCTTGACTGGGGTACACCGTCTCTAGAAGATCGGAACATGAAGCTGGATGACTACATCATGGATTACATTCCGCGTGCTGTGCGCAAGGTGTTAAAAACATCCGGTGCCGATGAAATCTCGCTGCTTGGCTATTGCATGGGTGGAACGATGACATCCATCTTTGCTGCCCTGCATCCACAGCTGCCCATTCGCAACATTATTTTTATGACCAGTCCGTTTGATTTTGCGGATGCTGGTCTATTCACAAACTGGCTCGATGAGAAATACTTCAACCTTGATAAAATGGTTGATACGCTGGGCGTCATTCCACCGGAAATGATTGACTTCGGTAACAAAATGCTGAAGCCAATCGTAAATTTCTACGGTCCATACGTCAGCCTCGTCGATCGGGCGGAAAATGAGAGTTTCGTGAATGGCTGGAAGCTGATGCAGAAATGGGTAAATGACGGCATTCCGTTCCCGGGTGAAGCATTCCGCCAGTGGATTCGTGAATTCTATCAGCACAACAAGCTGCTGAAAGGTGAATTAATTGTCCGCGGACGTCCGGTTGACCTGAGCAATATTAAAGCAAATGTGCTTAATATTGCAGCAGAGCGCGACCACATTGCGATCCCGCATCAAGTAAAGGCACTAATGAATGTGATTTCCAGTGAAGATAAAACATATACTGAGATGCCAACAGGCCACGTATCTGTCTGCTTCGGACGTCAGGCAATCAACAAGACGTATCCGACTGTGGGCAACTGGCTAGCTGAGCGCTCACAATAAGAAAAAGAAAGGAGCTGTTTCAATCGTCTATACGACTGAAACAGCTCCTTTTCTATACTACTAGAAGAAATCATGCTCGGCTTCTGGTTCAGCCGGGTCAATCCACAGGCTCTCTACATTGTTAACCGCATCTTCTACCAGCTTCTCGACATCAAGCGGTACTTCACAGCGTTCCGCTACATCTACCTTTGGCTTTGTTACAGGTGATTTCGGTACGAACACCGTACAGCAGTCTTCAAATGGAAGAATTGATGTCTCATACGTACCAATCTTATGGGAAATTTCGATAATCTCTTCCTTATCCATCGCCACAAGAGGTCGAATAACTGGTGTGTCAATTACATGGTTAATTGTGTACATACTCTCCATCGTTTGCGATGCCACCTGCCCAAGGCTTTCGCCTGTTGCAATCGCAAGTGCGCCATTTTTCTCAGCAAGCTTCTCGGCAATGCGCATCATAAAGCGGCGCATAATCGTAATCGTATAATGTTCCGGGCAATGCTTGCGAATCTCCGTTTGGATCTCTGTGAACGGCACAATATGGAGCTTCATGCCACCGCTGTATTTAGATAGAATACGTGCCAGATCAATGACTTTCTGTTTCGCACGCTCCGATGTGAATGGGTAGCTGTGAAAATGTACTCCCTCAATCCGCACACCCCGACGCATCGTCTTCCAGCCCGCAACCGGACTGTCAATTCCTCCGGATAGCATTAACATCGCTTTACCGCCGCTGCCTGTTGGCAGTCCACCTGATCCCTTAATAGTACGGCAGGAAATAAAGGTACCGTCCGTACGAATCTCGACAATCAGCTCGACATCCGGGTTATGTACATCCACTTTCAAGTCTGGCATATTCCGGAGTACATAACCACCTACATGGCGATTCATCTCTTGTGAACGATGTGGGAACTGCTTATTCGGACGCTTCGTAATTACTTTAAATGTACGCGGAGCCGGATCAGCATCAAGCATTACATCAAGCGCTGCTTGTTGAATAGCTTCTAGCGCAAAATCTTCAACAAATCGGACCGGACTAAACGAGTGAATCCCAAAAATATTTTGCAGACGTTCGGCCACTTTTTCATACGGCTCACCATGCAAGGATAAATATAATCGGCCAAATGTACGCTCCACCTGTACATTTGGAAATGAGCCTTTCAAGTTTTTTCGAATATTGCGGACAAGCTGTGTTTCGAACTCTCCACGATTGCGCTTTTTCAACGCCAACTCACCATAACGGATTAAAATATGTTCATATTGCATCTTTATACCCTCATAATTTTCGCTAAATTTGGTACGACATCTTCGACTATTTTTAGAAAATAGTCGACTTCTGCTTCCGTATTATCTGCACAGAAGCTAACGCGAAGCGCACTCTTCGCACGTTCTTCTTCAATCCCTGCCGCAATCAAGACACGAGAGGGCTTATTCTGCTTCGACGAGCAAGCCGAGCGTGTTGACACATATATCTCATGCTTCTCAAGCGCATGCAGCACGACTTCTGCCTTTACACCCGGAAACGAAAAATTCACAATGTGCGGTGCTGCACATGTGTCATCACGCCCTGGACCATTCACCGTACAGTACGTAAGCGGCGTCAACCCATCAATCAAGCGCTGGCGCAGCTTTCTCATATGATTGGCGTGAGCGTCTATTTTATCGTGCTGCATACGCATCGCTTTCGCCATCGCTACAATCCCCGGCACATTTTCTGTACCGGAGCGGACTCCACCTTCCTGACCGCCTCCGATCACAAGTGGTGACAACGTAAGCCCACGTCGAATATACAATAGCCCACAGCCACGTAACCCATGAAACTTATGCGCGGATAATGACAACAAATCTATGCCCCATTGTCCCGGCTTAAGCGCTAGCTTACCGAAGCTCTGGACCGCATCCACATGAAAGATCACTTTTGGATAATCCGCCAGCAGCTTGCCAATCTCCTCAATGGGTTGTACAGTTCCAAGCTCACTGTTTACATGCATAATGGATACGAGAATCGTATCGTCACGCAGCGCTCGCTTTATATCCTCGACATGCACACGCCCCTTACCATCTATCGGCACATACGTAATACTGTATCCCATCTCTTCAAGCTGTCGACATGCTTCATACACAGACGCATGCTCAACTTGACTTGTAATAATATGCTTGCCACGCCCACGATACTGCCAGGCAATGCCCTTAAGCGCTGTATTATTACTCTCGGTACCTCCCGATGTAAAAACAATTTCACCTGGCTGTACACTTAGACAGTCGGCTGCTACTTTGCGAGCCTGCTCTAACAACTGAGCTGCCTTCCCGCCAAGATCATGCAAAGAGGACGGATTGCCAAAAAAACCGCTCGCCACATCAGCAAACGTACGAACGACATCCGGATGCGGCTTCGTTGTGGCACTGTTATCAAAATAAATCATTGCTTCTCCTTCTTTATGGCCAGCTTTTCTTACCTTAGTATAGCCGGAGTGTTTCAGAAAAAATTTCACCCTTTATCATACCATAATTTCTCGCTATAGGAAGTCACAAAGCAAATTCGACTCGATTGTATAATTGAAAAAAATTCCGCCATAATTGAAAACGATTACATCGTAAATTACTATTTACAATACAAAGTGCAACTGTTATTATAATTTTCAATCAATTATAAACATACATGTAGCTATGCCGCAAATTGAGCGGCTGCTCGCTATACTTATTTTTGTCAGAATATTATAACAAAAGGAGAGAGTACAAATGACAGTGATGGTGGAAGTAAAAAAACTGAAACAAATGGAAGAGGAAATCGCTCGCTTGCAACGAGAGTTACATGCGATGCAAGCCGCTCCGGCAAACGGATTTGAACCGCTCGAATCTGATCAATTTTTGACAGAAGCATACAATAAATTTCTTCGCTAGTATGAGGAATAGGCGACACCCTTACTCAAGGATGTCGCCTGTTTTTGCTCTTTTTAGTAAAATGGCCTAAGCAAAAATGTCAGCACCACTGCAACAGCAGACAGCCCCATTGTCCACCGCCCCAGTCCCGCTGATCCCCGACGTACTGCCACATATCCGAGCACAAATGCCGAGATGCCAAGCACAAACGGCATCATTAGAAAAGCTAACAGCGCCAGAATCAACCCGAGTGTCCCCGGCAGAGTTCCACCTTCCCGCTGCGCTTCATTTGATTCCGTATGTGTCCTTGATTCGAATTCACGCTCTGATCCGTACAAACGTGGTGTTATCTCACCAGCAATTTCTTCCCGGTATGGATAACGAAAAGGAATAACGTTGTTACGTCGTTTTCGGTGCTTCGCCACCGGTTTATCCCTCATTTCAGCTCAGGATCATGTAGATCACGTTACAAGCCACTTTTCGGTCTAAACGTATGACAACATGTCCCGCTTGAGGTACTTGCGAGTTCCTTGCGATCGGTAGAAACCCCAATATCACCGAATTCTTCCGTATAATTCACTCGTGCGTTCTGATCAGTATCGACCATAATCGCACTAGCCGCACAGCTATTCCCTTGCTTCCAGAAGTCACAATTTGATACGCTGCATTTAACGCCCTGTGGCATGCGCAATCCCTCCTCTATAATACCCCCTGAAAAGATAAGACAAACACAAGTAAGCCCCATCTCCTCGTACATAGAGTGTGTCGCCGTCTAGCTCAGCATGCGCTCATGTTATTCCCAATCTGTTTAGCTCCTGTTCGCACAGGTGATGCCTATTCCAGCCAACAGTTTACTTCCTACTGCAAGCATCGCCTCATCAATTGTAAAGCGTGGATGATGGTGGCTGTATGCTGCTTCTTCATTGCGAATACCCAGGAAAAAATAAGCACCCGGAACTTGCTGTAAATAATAAGAGAAGTCCTCTCCTGCCATACTTGGCACTGCTGTGTCCACTTTATCCGCTCCCATCACCGCATGCCCAACCTGTTCGACAATCGCATTCATCTCCGGGTCATTAACGACAGACGGATCACCTTTTACATATTCAAACGATGCGGACGCTCCGAATGACGCACAGGCCCCGTTCATCACTCGTTCAATCAAACCTGGAATCTGCTCCTGAACATCCGGATGAAAGTAGCGAACTGTTCCCTGAATCATCGCGGTGTCCGGAATAATGTTATACGTATCGCCTGCGTGTATCTGCCCGACACTAATGACAGCCGGATAGAGCGGATTTAGCGAACGACTTACAACCGTCTGCAATTGTGTGACAAGATGTGCCGCGATCACGATCGGGTCCGTCGTCAGATGCGGCATCGAGCCATGCCCCCCAACTCCTTGAATACGAATCGTAAACGAATCGGATCCCGCCATAATCGGACCTGGACATGCCTCCATCCGACCGCTGTCTACATTTTGCCAGAGATGAAGCCCAAAAATCGCATCTACGTCTGCAAGTACTCCCGCTTCTACAAGCTCGCGTGCCCCACCTGGCACCACTTCTTCCGCATGTTGAAACACAAGCTTAATGCGACCCGCAAAATCACCTTCCAGTGCAACAAGCGCTTTGGCTGCTCCAAGTAAAATCGCCGTATGTCCATCATGGCCACACGCATGCATCACGCCTGGTGTCTGTGAAGCAAAGGGGAGTCCTGTCTCCTCCTCAATCGGAAGGGCGTCAATGTCCGCCCGCAATGCCACGGTTTTACCGGGGCGATTGCCATCAATGTAGGCAATCACATCTTTGCCCGTATATGTGCTTGTCGTAAGTCCCATGCTCTCAAGCTGCTCCCGGATATATACCACTGTTTTCGATTCCTGATGCGACAATTCCGGGTAGCGGTGAAGATAACGACGTACCTCTGTAATCCATTCTTTATGTTCATTTACTACTTTCTCAATCCGAGCCTGTACATCTTTTATTGTCTCTGTCATAAGAAAAACCTCCATCCATTTTCTTTAATAGTAGTGGATGGAGGCCGACTTGAAAAGCATATAGGGCACATCATTATGAATTTTTATAACACAAGACCACCGTCTACAGACAATACCGCTCCATTAATGTATGAGGAAAACGGGGAGGCGAGGAATGTATAGGCACGTGCGATATCTTCCGCTTCGCCTAAGCGTTTAACAGGCACTTTTTCACGCATCATTTCAAGAACTTTCTCTGGAACGGCATCCAGCATCGGTGTGCGAATAAAGCCAGGTGCGACAGCATTTACAGTAATGCCTTTATGTCCTAATTCTTTCGCCCATGTTTTGGTCAGTCCGATTACACCTGCCTTAGTCGCTGCGTAATTCGTTTGCCCGATGTTGCCGTATAACCCGACGACTGAAGAAGTACTGATGATGCGTCCGTAACCGTTTGCAAGCATAAGCGGAATCGCTGCCTGCGTGCATAAATATACACCAGTCAGATTAATGTTAATGACCTGATCCCATTTCTCTTTTGTTAGCTTATGCACCATTCCATCACGTGTAATGCCAGCATTGTTAATCAGCACATCAAGGCGTCCGGCCAGCTTCTGCACGTTCGCTGCCATTTGCTGCACCGACGTTTCATCTCCAACATTCACCTGGACAAAATCCGCTCTACCGCCTGCTTCTCGCAGCTCCGCTACTGCTTCTGTTCCCTGCGCTTCATTAATATCTGCTACAATGACATGTGCACCGCGCTCACACAGTATACGTGCCGCCTCAAGTCCAAGTCCGCTCGCTCCTCCTGTAATGACGGCTGCCTGGTTTTGGAATTCCATGCAGTTCCCTCCTCCTCCACTGTTCTTGTATAATGTATTCGCCCACCTATAAAATGTGACACCTACTGACAAAAATCCAGTAGTGAATATTTACACTTACCTGCAAAGGAGCTTAATGCATTATGAATACATGGCACGGAAAAATTATTGTAATTACAGGAGCTTCAAGCGGCATCGGCCAAATGACAGCTCTACTTGCAGCACAGCATGGGGCCATCCCGATATTACTCGCCCGTTCCGAAGATGCCCTTGCCTCATTAGCAAACCGCATCCAGTCTCTACAGCCGGATGTCTCATACTATGTTTGTGATGTGACCGATGAAAATCAGATTCAAGATGTAGTCGCCCGGATTATCGAGCGATATAAAAACGTTGATGTTTGGGTGAATAACGCTGGGTACGGGGTATTTGACAGCGTACTTACTGCGCAAATGGACGATATCGTCGGAATGGTGGATGTGAATTATCTCGGGGTTGTTCGCTGTACAAGAGCCATTTTGCCTCATATGAAGGCACGAGGGCAGGGAAACATCATTAATGTTGCTTCCGTCGCTGGAAAGCTGGCCACCCCGAATTCAAGTGCATATTCTGCCAGCAAATTCGCCGTCATCGGCTACACACACAGCGTTCGAGCAGAAGTAAAACCATTCGGTGTATACGTATCTGCAGTGAATCCTGGTCCAGTACGTACCCCATTTTTTGAGCGGGCGGATACAAGTGGTAATTACCGTCGGAATGTCGAAAAATTTATGATCGATCCAGAAACCGTTGCTAAAGGGATTTTAATGGCAGCTACCACCGGACAGGCAGAAGTTACTTTGCCCCGTTATATGCGAGTCGGCGTTGTGCTCCACCATGTATTTCCCCGTTTGTTTGAACGATTGCTCGGTCCGTTTTTGAATCGGAAATAATACACACGGACATACTACATGTACAGATACAGAAAGGAGTTGAATGGTATGGATCGTGTTGCTCTTATTTTGGTTATTATCGGGGCAGTGAACTGGCTGCTTGTTGGCCTGTTTCAATGGGATCTAGTGGCAGCTCTGTTCAATGGCGGAGGTTCCTTCCTGAGCCGTACTGTATATTTCCTCATTGGTCTAGCGGGTCTGTACTCCATCAGCCTGCTATTCCGCGAACGTAATACCGCTTCCTAGCCCATACGCCAAAGCGCCGGAACTCCGGCGCTTTTTTTCTCCCTTATTGCACGCCAGCTTCTTCTCCTGTAATAATCAAAAGACACACATTAACCGAGTGTGTCTTTTGACTGTTACTCTTTTATTCGTCCTTCGCTTCCTTTGGACGATTCAGCTATTTAGCACCTTTTCTCTTCTTCCTTCCGAGAATTTTCTTATACAGGGGAAATAAAACAATAGCACCTATAAGCAATACGGTCATTAACACCAAATATAAAATCGCTGATAAATTTAACATTTCACTCCCTCCTCTTATCACTTATCTTACCCGTTTTGACACCGATTCACACTTTCTACCGTGCTACCAGATCAGAACAGCACACACTGTCGCAACGACTAACCCCGATATAACCGGGATAAAATTACGACGTGCCAGCTCCAAAGGAGAAACACCTACAAAAGCCGCGACCGCAATAAGCGATGACCAGGCTACAATCGTTCCACCACCTGACCAGATCGACCCCATCTGTCCAACCGCTGCCAGCATGGACGTATCGATACCATTTCCGTATGATAATGCACCTGCTAGCGCCCCTGTAATCGGCAGACCTGCAAACCCGGAGCCATCAATGCCGCAGATCAAGCCGATCAGAAGCACGCTGAATGCGGCAATCCATTCATTTTGTGGAATATATGCTTTCATGCTGTCTACAATATCAAACAAAAAACCAGGTGCCCCATCTCCAAGCACCATAATCGAATGTTGCTGATCCCCAAGAAAGAAGAACGCCGCAATTGGAATAATGGCACCCATAATTTTGATCGCAAATACAAACCCTTCTGACAATCGCTCCCCTACCGCTTCAAATGCATTTCCTTTATGTTTCACACCTACAGCTGCAATCATAATCAGTGCAGCCGTCCCACCGATAATCGCGCCCGCATCTCCACCTTTAATATTAAAAACAATCATGCCAACTACATCGAGCACAAACAAAAGCACGGTCAATATCGCAAACCACCCCGCATACGGATGCGCCTCGGTATCGCTCACTCTTTCTTCACGATGAGAAAGCAGCACAGGCTTTTTTATGGTTTTCCAGATTGTAAAATAAGATAGCACACCTGCGACCACACCAACGATTAACGTGAGCACAATCGATTTAAGCCAGATCGCTGATACAAGTTCCGGTGCCCCGGCCGCTTTCGCCGACAAAGCAGGAGCCACCTGCATGAGCGCATCTGCCGCCAGCGCCATTCCCTGCCCGGCCAGCGTAATCGCAATCGCCGCTCCCATGGGTGGTAATCCGGCACGGAGAGCAGCTGGAAGAAGCACGGCAGCCACCAGCGGAATTGCCGGTGTTGGCCAAAAAGCGGTCGATAATACCGCTGTAACCGCAAACAAAATCCAGTACGCCGCATGACCATTGACGATAATGCCCTGTACTGGCGTAATCATTTTGCGATCGGCCCCGATTTCTTTTAACGCATTTAGCATCCCAACCATGAATGCAATAAGCAAAACAATGCTGAATAACTCTTTCGCCGCCATAATATTCGCGTTATATACGGCCGCCGCACCCGCCAGCATCCCTTCACTAAAGCCGCCTTTATACGCCCATCCGAGCAAAAATGTCGTCAAAATAGATGGAATGATAACGCCTTTGCGAAACAACATCGCTGCAATAACGGTAACTGCCCCCGCTGCATAAATCATATGTGCCGCATCCCAATGCATACAGCTGCCCCCTTATGGTGCAATTTGTACTTTACCGTATGCATCGAGTTATCATTTGGGCACCGGGCTTTACTTTGCATAACAAAATAAAAAGAAGCACTCGATCAGAGTACTTCTACGTACCGGTTATGTTTGATCTAATGATTGATGTATTGATACCAAAAAATAGGGATTGAATACACAAGGAACGTTGTCAACAAGGCACCAAAAAGTACATACAAATCAGTGATTTTAAACTCAAAATTCATTAGATTCATTTTTGCACCTGCCTTTTTCTTTTATGACACGTGCTCAGTATAACAAGGAAATGTCTATTTTTTATCTGAATACAATTAATATTTAGTAAATTAATTTTAAAGATGTTGGACGGACTGGCACACTCACTTCACGTCGGTATGAATCTTATAACAGAGACTGGTCCTGTTTGTGACATCAAACTTTCGGTATATACTTTGCAAATGTTTTTTTAACGTATTGACGCTGATAAACAGCTGAGCAGCAATCGCTTCATTGCCATACCCTTTCTGCACCAACTCCAGCACCTCTTTTTCCCTGGAGGTCAATCCATGTTCACTTTGCGGCGCAAGGCTCTCATTCTGAGCGGCAAGGTACTGTTCCAATCGCTGCGACAAAAAACGGGAGAGAATCTCCAGACACATCACATCGCGAGTGTGAAACGGTTGCTCCTTTTTGGAACGTATGAATGCTATACTTCCAAACATTTGTTTACCATTTGAGAGATAGGCCACCATCTGATGGTAGTAGCCGTACCGTAACATGAAATCATTGTAATAGTCGCTCTGTTCGTATGCTTGCGGTGACAGAATATCATGGATTCTCAGGACCTGCCGTTTAGCCAAGCGGCGGCTTACTTTGCGCGGAAGCGTGATATCCAGATGATAGCAGGAGGCGAGGTATTGATTCATCGCATGGCGATCTATATTTCGCATCACAGGATTAACGGGATCGGTTTGTTCATTGCACAGCCAGAAATTGGACTGGTGATAGCCAAACCATTTTTCGAAGGCGTGCAGAGTCTGATTGCGAAAATCCTGCTTGGATTCCGTCATTTCATCCATAAAAGCCAGCACTTTTTGATAATCCTCTTTTGGTAGCGCTTTCAATAAATGCCACTTCCTTTCGAATCAGTCTCCTGCTTTTCGGGAAATTATATCATATTTTTTCCGCCCAAATATGGCCCAATCGGGTAATTGTACAGAAGTCGCACATTTTCGATAATAGAGCTATCAAATCGCTTAACAAGGAGTGAGTTTATGAGCTATCTGAATCTGGCTTTGGTCCAAATCGCATCTCCTAGCACAAATCCTGATCTGGAGGTACGGAAGCGTGAAAATTATGAGAAGCTGGTCTACTATATCGATACCATCTCCTGGATGAATCCTGCAGTAGATCTGATCGCTTTTCCTGAACTGTATCTAAACGGCTTGGATCCAATAAACTGGCTCCAGATGGCTGAGACAATCCCTGGGCCGTTGACCGATCTGCTTTGTGAAAAAGCAAGGCAGCACCGCAAGTGGCTTGCCCCTGGCTCTTTCTTTGAAAAAGCAGAGCAGGAAAACGAAGCCTATAATACAGCGATCCTAATCTCTCCTGATGGAGAAATCGTGATGAAATACCGGAAAGTGTTCATTCCCTATCCATTGGAGCAATCGACACCGGGCAACGACTTTCCGGTCTATGAAATCCCTAATATCGGAAAGGTCGGATTCATGATCTGCGCCGATGGCCACTACCCCGAAGCGGCCCGCAATCTTGCACTCAAGGGAGCGGAGGTAATCATCAAGCCTACCTTGCAGGGGGACTGGATTGGTGGAACACGAAATAACCTGCCGATTGCCATTACCCGCGCTATTGAGAATCAGTGCTATGTTGTCAGCATTAATCACCCCAATCCGATTGGCATGGGGCATTCAGTTGCAGTCGACCCTGAAGGAAGGATCATTGAGGAGCTTGGAGATTCCGAATCATTTACGATTGTCTATTTGAATCTGGATGAAGTAAGGCGCGTCAGGGAGAACGGCTCAATGGGGATGTTCGGTTTTCTTAAAATGCTTAAGGGCTTTAAGGAATCAGGGATCGAGGTGGACGAAATGTATACTGGAGACCTTGTGAAAGCACCCGTTTACCAATCGTTGAAAACACCGTATGCAAAAACGCCCGCAGATATCCGGAAATATACTGCCACATAAAAAGATTCACAAGAGAATAAATTAGTTTGGATGAACAAAAAGAGGGCGTTAACGTCCTCTTCAGCGTGTGAAGAAACTCCTTGTTTCTCTACACTCTGTAAGGGTTTCAACCCTTTATTGTTAGATAAAAGTTATATTTCATTTAACCACTTCCACAATGCTTGCTAGAGTATTTCCGGAACAAAACACGTATGATAGAATGATGCAGATTGGCATACAGAGGAAAAATTTAGGTTTATAATAACAAAAATAAAAATTCGTGACCACCTTATATACGATAGGGCTTTCTTATAGATAGAATTTCTCCTTTATTTAGATTACTCATTTAATAATAAAGTAAGCATTTTAATCTCCTGCTCTAAATCACTTGTTGTGATTTCCTTATATCCACCTTCAACTGTTTCTCTAGTGGGACAGTTCTTTTTAAAAGATATGTAATGTTTCAATTTTAAGAAGTTACTAAGAGGAAAATCAAAGCGATACCAAGTGCTTTTATAACCTACAATCCCATACTTTTTCAGCATATTTTCCATACACTTTATAAGTTCGTCTAGAAAATTACTCAAATTACACACAGTATCTAATTCTACTTTAGAGTACCAATATCCCTATGGTATATATCTTCATAATAAATAATCTTTATCCCTAATTTTTCTCCATCTAAATTCTTCATATTCCAGGCAATACCACTTGGTTCAAGATGCCACTCAAATGATATTTCTTTTTTGACTTCATCTGGTGGAATTAGTTCTGGAATAAGTTGTATTAACCCATCAGTTAGGTCAATAAGTGGTTCAGAAAGATAACTCACAGAATAAAATTTTTGTTGCCCATTAATCTCAATCTCAACATCTGTCCAACCAATACTTGTAGGTTCATATGTAAATTTCACATTATCATCTACCCTGTCCGTAATGATAAAATCCATGTTTTATTTAATATCTATGCATATGATTACTTTGTAAATGTTTTACCAATAATCTGTCCACTGAGTGGATTCATTACATATTGCGTACTCATAAAGGTATTTATCACTAGGCTATTTTCATCACGACGACAATGAACAACACAGATGCTACTACGACCTTCATGAATACAGTCTTTGATATTCCATAAAATTTCACCCTTCTTACTAATTGCGTAAAGATTGTTAATAGGTTGTTTTGACATATCTGTCCCATTTGGATGGCTGTTACTATTCCATAAGCGAACTATTAGTACATTTCCAAAATCAATAATATCTTCTATAATGCACTCGTATCTTTCTTGCATTATTATCTCCCTTGATAAAATTGCTCTTCTATTCTCAACCACTTATACAAAAGGATTATTCATCCAATCCTCTAGGGTATCCCTTATCTCAAATCTATTATTTGAATATTTCTCCCTAATAACTTCCCAATGTTCATTAACCAGAACTAATTTGTAGTGACCATATAAGCTTGAATCTGGATACCATCCTAAATCAAGTATCACTTTATTTTCCTTTGGTATTACCCATTCACCATCTTTAATCTGCATCTTTACTATCTGTAAAATATCCTCAGTGAAATACCCCCAGTTATCAATTAATCCATCACTGTCTTTGCATGGGACTGGCTCTACATCGGAAAATTTGTTATAGCAGACAGCATAGCCCATTGGAATCCTTAAGGGGATAAGAGACATTAAAAACACCTCTATTCATAATAAAATCGTGCTTCTATTTATACCATTCATATTCTAAATCAAAGAGTTGCACATCATTATAAGAAAGACCATTTCCATCTAAGAATGTGCTAAAGTCTTGAAAAGAATTTAAGGTGATTATACTGTGTTCTTGCCACATAGCTTCACATTCATCACATAAAAATACATTTATATCTAACTCTCTAATTTTCGCTTTATAAATAAGCCCATTACCATCACATCTTGGACATACTACTTTCCCCTTAAACAGTTCCATCTTTATTTCCCCTACTCAATAAAATCATTCTTCCATTCATTTACTAATCATCACACTTATTAAAAATGAGTTCAAACTCTTTCTCTTCAATTAGATGATTGACTATTTCCTCAATACGATTACGACTGCATTCGTCTACAAGCACCATATCACTAGCCCAAAAATATCCCCCTCGCAGACACTCACCTGTATTTCTATTCTTTTCGGTAAGCGTTTGTATATTTCTATATGTAAAAAACGATGCTATCCACCTAGAACCATCTTGATATGTAACAATTACATCAGTGTTACCATCGTATATATTCCATTCACCTTCTGCCCATTGTTCTGCTTCAATCCAAATAGAATAACACTTTCCCTCCATTACTAACCTCCTTCATAAAAGATAGTACATACTTTCCTAACATAATACTTTATAGAAAACTGTGTACTATACGTAGTTCTAGTCTCTTGCTTGATTATCAATTCTATAAGCAAAACCTCCATCACACCATAATTCGTAGTTGAATGTTTCTGGTTTTTCTATAAGTACCTTAGAGCGTTCAATCCATTTTCTAATATGAGGTTCATTAATTTTCTCTGCTCTATTAAGCAATTCAATAATTTCATTTACACTTTTTTTGGAACGTATAGCATCCCCGACTAACAAATATATGCAATTGAGAAAAAAACTTTGACTGGGGCAAGACGAATCACTTGCTAATGATAATAATACATCTGCATTTTCCATGTCTGTAATTGCTAAATCCCAATCCTGTTCACATAATGAATCTTTATCATAAGCCCATTCTATTATTTCCTCATGTGTTGGATTCCATGGGTCTTTCATTTGTACAATCCCCTTCCAAAGCAAGTCACTCTAAACATAATTGCTCTTTTACTCAAAATCCTCATTGAATTGAAATGTTTCATTGCAATACTTAATAAAATCCTCTAACTCAAAGAAAATCTTGAAGACAGGATATTGACTACTCTGTTCCTTAGCCCAAGTTAAATGCACAAGATAATAAAGATGGTTTTCTTTATCTTGGTATAAAACATCATCACACGACTCACTTCGAGCAATAGCATTAAGCAACTTACATGCTAATGGGTGGTACTGGTTTATCTCTCGTTTCAATTCATCATTTAGGCTTAATGCAGATTGCTCTTTAACGGATACCCATGGTTCTTTTAATAAGGATTGTATATCCATAGGTTATAATACCTCCATAAAATCGTGGTTCCATTGCTCATTTACACCAACTGAACCAGAAACAGTACACAGTTTCCTATAAAGATTTATCTTAGAGAACTATGTACTATCTATAATTGTTGGTTATGTCTAGATAAGTCATTTCCTTATAACCCATCCACTTACATAGGCAAATATCATATAAATACTTCCCCATAAAAGCCATGCATCAATATTAGCTTTAAAAGTTGCCCAATTAACTGTAGTAGAAAGAAGAGGAAGCAAGAAAGCAAGTAGCAATGCAATTTTTTTATCTAAGCGCAATAAAGCAAACGCTGCCCCCAAAACTAAAGAAAGAACTGGACAAATTATTAGTACAAAAAAAAAAGGATTAACTTCAATAAAATGATAAATCAAAACAAAATCCCTCCATCTATCTCAAAAACAACTTCAAATAAAGATTTACCTTGCAAACTATGTACTATCCACAACTAAAAGAAAATTGTCTTTCTTGGCGAAACATCAGGCTGTCCTACAAATTTCGCTACCGTTCTTCTCTTCTTAAATCTGTAGTTGTTTAGCCAATAAATCAAAGCATCCGCATCATAGCAAAGCCCATAATTCTCGCTATCTTCACAAACCCAGTATGGATGGTCAATGCTTCGGTCATATAACCAAGACAGGAACTCGTCTCTTAACTTGTTTATTTTTCTGCCGACTTTGGACGGACACTTCATAACCTGTTGGTGTTGGTGAAAATCAATAACAATATACATGTAGCTGCCCCATCTCGAATAAAATTATCATCTATCCATTTTGCTTCACCGTTTTGATACAAAAAATCAGGAGCTGGGGAATCAACCAAAGACATGATTCAACAACTACTAACGTTTCTGATGTAAAAGGTTTAAAGTAAGATTTTGTACCTTGAAGCAAGAACCTATTAAATACGAATGAACTTAAAAATGATAGGAAATTTAAAAGTAACATATTTCTAATAGATGATTGAAAAAAGGTTATTATTATAAATGCACACAACACAATAAAATAACCAATTCCCGACCCCCAATAGAAATCAACGGACATACCTATAAAAGTGAATGGAATAAGAAAGAAAAGAAATAATAGCCACTTCTTTCTGAACATCTACACACCACCTTACACAATAAACCAATACTTTAACCTAATCACAATTATACTATTTTCAGGGAATTTAATCAGTTGGAATTTTTGAGTTGATTTCAGGGACGGGTGTTCGGAACCCCTGCAAGTTTATTTGTCTCTACTGCTAGCTAAGTGAATGTCACATCCTAATCATCACATATCAAAAAGAAGTTCAAATCATAAAAATATATTCTCTTAAAAAGTGATTTTATACCTTGTAACAAAAAGTATTTTAAGGTATTTTATTGTAAATTAATCAAAAAATATTAGGGGGGGTAACGAGATGAAATCTTTTAAGTATCTAGTACTAGGAGTTACTTCTTTAGCCGTAGTTGCTTCCACTCTATGGTATACTCCATCATCTGAAGCATCTAGTATTAAGTCCGTTAAGTCACAAGTAGCTACTAGCGAGTTACAAAAAGCTAAAAATGCAGTTACAAATTATATCCAAGCTGCTGAAAAGCAAGATGTTAACGAAATGATAAAGTGGGTAAAAGATACTCGGTTTCATTCAATAGAAGAACAAAAAAGAGAATATAAACAGATGTTTCAAAATGACCCCTTTGAAAAGATAAAAGTAACAGGTATAAAAAAGGTTGACGATAAGAATATGATTGTCTCGTTGAAAATGATTAGAAAAGGTAGTGGAAAACCGCAATCTTTAGACTTACCTGTAATCAAAGAAAATGGTAAATGGAAATTACTTATTACTGGTGTAGAAACAAGAGAATAAAAAAGAGGGCTTAATCAGCCCTCTTTTTTGGTCACACAGGTGGTCACATCCATTGAATTAGGTCGAGTTTTTTAACAAAAATGGTATGACTTTAAAACATCATCTTTCTCTTCTACGCCAACCTAAACACAATCCCATGTCCGCCTTTTGGATACTCCCATTTAATATTTTCATATGGGCAGCCAATCCGGCAGGAACCACACTCATGACAGCCTTCATATCCAACCGACATCCGCTTCCCTTCCCATTTATACACCTCACCCGGACAGAACAATGTGCACAGCTTATCCGGGCAGCTTGTCGCACATACATCATTATCGAGCACATGCAAATGCGACTGGCTGTCAGCACGGTAGCGCAGCAAATACTGCTTTTCTTCCAGTGTGTTCGTACGTGGTACCAGACTCATTATCTCATCACCTTCCATGCACGATAAATATCTTGCACCATCCCCAGTTTGCTTTTGCCTTCTGTCAAACTGCGGAAAATCTTCTGCTGCTTATCCTTCTTCGGCATCCCATCAATCGTAAAGAACTGACTTGCTGCCTTGTTAATCATCGGAATGTAGTCATTAAAATATTGTGGATGCGTCTCAAACGTATGCGTTGCATCCTTGTATTTCTTCAAATCACGTCCGACAAAGCTATCAAGCAGACGAACCCGATACGTATCGAGCATATTCTCAGAGAAATCATTCGCTTGTTTCGCCAGAATGATCGTCTCCGCTGCCAGTCGTCCGGCCGTCATTGCCATGTTACTGCCTTCACGGTGAATGCCGTTTACCATCTGTCCTGCATCTCCGACCAGCACAACACCATTGCCAACAATTTTTGGCATGGCGTTATAGCCGCCCTCCGGTATGAGATGAGCCGCGTATTCTGCTGGCTCACCACCGCGAATAAGCGGACGAACAATTGGATGACTTTTCAAATAATCAAGCAAGTCATACGGACGAAGGCGGTGCTTAATCATGCCTGAGAGTGTAGCCCCTACACCGATATTGATACTTTCTTTATTCGTATAAATAAAGCCAGTGCCGAGAATTCCTTTCGTCGCATCGCCAAAAATCTCAATCGTTGTCCCCTGATTCGGTTCCAGATTAAATCGATCTTCAATTTTCTCAGCCGGTAGATCAATTACTTCCATAACAGCAAGTGCTACATCACTTGGCTTAAATTCCTTATGGAAACCAAGTGACTTGCCGAGCAGCGAATTCACGCCATCCGCTATGACAACGACGTCTGCATACACATCTCCATCCGGACGATCCGTGCGTACACCGATGACGCGTCCGTCTTCGACAATGCATTCGGTTACAACCGTTTCATTAATGAGCAATGCTCCTGCTTCAACCGCCTTGTTCGCATACCACTGGTCAAACTTGGCACGCAGTACCGTAAAATTGTTATACGGCTCTTTGCTCCACTCAAGTCCCTTGTAGCCGCTTGTAAAAACGGATTCTTCTCCCATCATCCAGAAGCGCTGCTCTACAATCGGGCGTTCGAGCGGTGCTTCTTTATAGAAGCCAGGAATGATCTCGTCCATCTGGTGGCGATACAATACGCCTCCCATTACGTTTTTCGAACCTGGATACTCCCCGCGCTCAATAAGCAATACGTTCAATCCGGCTTTAGCCATCACATAAGCGGCTGAAGTACCGGCTGGACCAGCTCCTACAACAATCGCATCAAATTTCTCAGACATGAACTTTTTCACCGCCTTTGACTGCTTTTTTGAATGCTTCGATCAGCTTTGGCACTACTTCGAATGCGTCACCGACAATGCTGTAGGTCGCAACATTGTGAATGGCTGCATTCGGGTCCTTATTAATCGCAATGATAAATTCCGAGTTCTGCATGCCTACAATATGCTGCACAGCCCCGGAAATCGCAATCGCAAAATAAATTTTTGGCGTTACCGTTACACCTGTCTGACCGATCTGGTAATGGTGGTCGATCCAGCCTGCTTCTACCGCATCACGGGTCGCTCCCACGCTCGCATTGATTACTTCTGCAAGGTCATAGCAGAGCTGGAATCCTTTCGCATCACCAAGTCCCTTACCGCCTGCAACAATAATATGTGCTTCATCCAGCTTAACGCGCTGGCTCGTCTCACGGACAATCTCAAGTACACGCGTCTGCAAATCTTTCTCATGCATACCGAGCGGCTCATGAACGATTCGCCCGGTACGACCTACCTGTCGCTCGAGCGCCTTCATCACTTTAGAGCGCACAGTTGCCATCTGCGGACGATGATTTTTACAAAGAATGGTTGCCATAATGTTTCCGCCAAATGCCGGACGGCTCGCTTCGAGCAATCGCTGCTCAGCATTCACATCCAACATCGTGCAGTCCGCTGTCAGTCCAGTCGCAAGCTCAGTGGCTACTGCGCTCGACAGATCTTTACCATTCGGGGTCGCACCATATAGAATCATTTCTGGTTTATACTTGTTGCACAAATCAACTGTGCCTTTCATATATGTCTCGGAGCGATAGTTGACAAGCAACGGATCATCAATCACATACACAATATCGGCCCCATATTCAAAGCATGTCTGGGCTAGCGACTCCACATGATGTCCAAGCAGAAAACCTGCAAGGGGCGCATTCATCTTATCAGCAAGACGACGGCCTGCTCCAAGAAGCTCAAGAGATACCCCAGCAATCTCGCCATCCATATGATCAATGTACACCCATACGCCTTCATGATCAGCAAACTTGTCAGTCCGCTCCTGCGTCGCAGGCTTCACTTCTGCTGCCGGTGCTGCCGAAGATGATTCAGCCGCTGCAGCAGGAGCTGCCTCCGATTTTTTCTCCTCTACAGCAGGAGCTGGATCAGCTTTCTTCGCTTTCACCGGATTCGGCAGACTAATCGCCTCAGTCGGACATACTGAAATACAATCCTGGCATTCCTCGCATTTTGCAGTATCAACCTCGCATTTGTCCGGTCCAAGGTAAAGCGCACTTACCGGGCATGTATCTACACATGTGCCGCATGAAATACAAGCGGCGGAAATGGAAACTGCCATGTTTATCGCCCCCCTCCTTGTACGAGCAATTCACGTTTCTCCGTCAACAATATATCAACTAGCTGGTTCACCTGCTGGTCTGCATTTCCTTCAAGCCGCTTGCCGCCTTCAGGCTTCGGAGGGCTGAACATTTTACCTACAATGGTCGGCGATCCCTTCAGACCGAGCTGTCCCCGATCTACATCTTCGAGATCGTTCACGGTCCAGACAATCGGTTCAAAACGAGCAGCTCGAATCATATTCGGGAGCGGAGAATATGGCACTTCATTAATATCCTTCTCTACAGTTAAAAGACACGGAAGAGAGGACTGTAACACCTCATGACCATCTTCAATCTTACGGTGGACAGTCATCTGCCGGGATTTTTCATTAATTTCTACTACTTTTTTGATTCCTGTCAGCGGAGGAATGCCAAGACGGCGGGCAATGCCCGGCCCTACCTGACCTGTGTCTCCATCGATAGCCATTTTGCCGCAGATGACAAGATCGATCGGCTCCTCTTTTGTAATTCGGTTAATGGCACGAGACAGCGCATAGCTTGTCGCAAGCGTATCAGCTCCGGCAAATGCGCGGTCTGAAATCAGGTACCCTGCATCAACACCAATCTCGACACATTTCTTAATGGCCGCTACAGCCTGCGGTGGACCCATCGATAAAACAGATACTTTTCCGCCATAGCGTGCACGCAGACGTACCGCTTCTTCCACCGCATGTGTATCATACGGATTCAGAATCGCCGGTACCCCTCGTCGGTCGAGCGTGTTCGTTTTCGGATCGATTTTGATGATTTTTGTGTCTGGCACCTGCTTGACACAGACCAGAATGTGCATAAGTGACTCCTCCTTCTGCGGAATATGAATTCACAAGGAAGTATGTCGTCGCTGACTGACTGAAGCTGCAAAAGGCAAGCAAATACAGAATATTTATACAGAATATTCAGATATTAAAAACTATATTCCTAGTTTTTACGATGTTGATAACCAAATGCACATCGCTGCCTTTTACACCGCCTATGAATGTGTATTCGCTTCATCTCCTGAAATTTCCTTCTTTATAAAAAAATAAAGACAGGTATAAAACCTGTCTTTATTTCTGAACCGTGCTGTGTTCATCCAGCGCCCAGTATATTTTCTTAATTTCATCTGTACGTTCCTTCGGAGAAAGGCTAGCATCAAATGTAATCTGACGAATCAGTTCAACGACAAACCGATGTGCCTCATGACCGTGACGCCCGGCTAGCATCTTTAAATATCTTTCCATAAAGCTCCCTCCTAAATGATTGTTGTGTGGAACTTGTATCTCTTATTATACCACCCAATAATCACCAGAAGAAAACCTTTTCTTTTTGACTATTCCGCCAAAATATTATACTCCCCTAGACGACGCAATCTGGCATACCGCTCTTCTAGGATTTCGTCCATACTTTTTTGCAGCAGGATGTCGAGATGGTAAGCAAGACGGCGCCCGGCATAGTATACAGTCTGCTCCAAATCCGTATGTGCTCCCTCTAGTGGTTCCGGAAAAATCTCATCGATTACCCCTAGTCGAAGCAGTTCATCTGCCGTAATCTTGAGCGAGGCCGCTGCCTCTTCCCACTTGCTGGCATCTTTCCAAAGAATCGACGCGCAGCCTTCCGGGGTGATCACCGAGTAGTATGCATTCTCTAGCATAAACAGTCGGTCACTTACACCGATTCCAAGCGCGCCACCACTGCCCCCTTCCCCAATGACGACACTAAGGACAATCGTCCGAAGTCCGGCCATCTCCAGCAGATTACGAGCAATCGCCTCCGCAACCCCTCGCTCTTCCGCTTCAAGTCCCGGATACGCTCCCGGTGTATCAATAAACGTAATGATCGGACGACCAAACTTTTCGGCCTGCTTCATCAGGCGCAGTGCCTTTCGGTACCCTTCCGGCTGTGACATCCCGAAGTTGCGCATAATTTTATCGCGCGTTCCCCGACCTTTCTCATGCCCGATAATCGTTACCGGCAGCCCTTGAAATGTAGCAAGTCCAGCAATGAGCGAGGCATCATTCCCGTACAAACGATCCCCCTTGAGTTCGATAAAGTCAGGGAACAAGTACGTAATATAATCGCTTGTCAGCGGTCGCTCGGGATGGCGCGATAGCTTTACTCGTTCTCCAGCCGAGCGGGGCGTGATGCTGACAGGCGGATAGCTGGTTGGTTTCTCAACTTCCATACGCTTTCCATTCCTTCTGTTTCCGGTGCAAGGCCACAAAGCGGGCAAGCGTCTCACGCATCTGCTTACGTGGTACGATTGCATCAAGCATACCATGCTCAAGCAAAAATTCAGCGCTCTGGAAGCCATCCGGTAACTTTTGTTTGATCGTCTGTTCAATGACGCGCCGCCCGGCAAAGCCAATGAGCGCCCCCGGCTCAGACAAGATAATATCACCAAGCATCGCGTAGCTCGCGGTTACACCGCCAGTCGTCGGATGTGTAAGAATCGAGATGTAGAGAAGTCCTGCCGTACTGTGTCGCTGTAGAGCTGCACTCGTTTTGGCCATCTGCATAAGCGACAATACACCTTCCTGCATGCGGGCACCTCCTGAAGCAGAAAAAATGAAAATAGGTACCTGCTCTCTAGTTGCCCCTTCAATTGCACGCGTGATTTTCTCTCCGATCGACGAACCCATACTCCCCATCATAAACAGCGGCTCCATTACCGCTACGACTACACGCTGACCGCGCAATGTACCGATCCCGGTAATAACCCCTTCCTTCACCCCACTTGTAAGCATTGCCTTTTGCAGCTTATCATCATAGCCTTTGAAATCAAGCGGATTCTTACTTGTGATCCCTGCATCCCACTCGATAAAACTGCCCGGGTCGAGCAATGTTTTAATGCGGTTTTTAGCTGTTAGCCGGAATTGAAAGCCGCATTCACATGTATACACTTCCTCTACAAGCCGTGATTTCTGGTACAGCTTGTGACAGGTCGGACAGACGATAACCTGCGGAGGTCGTGTAGTGACCTCCGCAAGCTTATGAAACCGAAAGTGGGGAGTTGTAGACTGCATTCGTCATGCCCCCTCGGAAACGTATGATTTTTCGACTAACTCCTTATATAGTTGAACAATTTCGTCAGCTGTCGCCAAGCGCGGATTGTTACCTGGACTCCCGCTTTCAAGTGCGTCATGTGCCATTTTAGGCGCAGCTTCCATAAACTTTTCCGGATCAATATTCAGCTGCTTAAGCGTCGGCAATTGAAGGGCTGCGCATAACTGCTCCGCCATTTCTACAGCTAACTCTGCCGCTTCTTCATCGGACATGCCGGTTGTATCCGCCCCCATAGCGCGGGCAATATCAGCAAACCGTGATATCGCTGCAGGCATAGAATACCGCATAACACTTGGAAGTAGAATCGCATTCGAAATCCCGTGCGGCACATGGAACAAGGCACCGATCGGGCGCGACATGCCATGTACAAGTGCTACGGATGCGTTGCTAAACGCAAGACCTGCTTCCATGGCACCAATCAGTACTTCTTCCCGGGCTTCTATATTTTTACCATTCAGCCAAGCACGCTCTAAATTCGGATAGATGCGGCGGATGGCTGACAGTGCCATCGAATCGGCCAGCGGCTGCTGTTTGCGCGAGATGTACGCTTCAATTGCATGCGTCAACGCATCTACCCCGGTCCCGGCTGTTACCCCTTTCGGACAGCTTACTGTAAGCTCTGGATCAAGAATGGCCACACGCGGAACGAGGAAGCGGCTTGCGATCATCATTTTGACATCCGTTTCCTCATCTGCAATTACTGTTACACGTGTTACTTCCGATCCGGTTCCAGCTGTTGTCGGAATCGCAACGATCGGCAGACCTGGAGCTGGTACTTTTTCCATGCCCATGTATTGAGCCATTGGAGGCTGGTTGTTATACATCAGCGAGATGGCTTTGGCTGTATCAATAGCGCTACCGCCCCCGATCGCTATAAGCACTTCACAGTTTACCTCTTCACAGAGCGCAAGCCCACGATTGACTTCACTCAACGTTGGTTCGCCAGAAATATCAGAGAAGATCGAAAATTTAATCCCAGCTTTTTTCAATACTTTTTCAAGCGGTTTGGTCATGCCCAGATCAGCAAGAATGCGATCCGTTATAATGAGCGCATGCATGCCGTAGCGCAGCGCATATTCTCCTGTTTTTTGAAGCGAGCCGGCACCTGTTACAATAACTTCCGGCGATAAAAACTGATGAATCGACATATGTGTGCCCACCTTTTCGTGTTTGTTGTTATCTCATTTCTGTTCCGCATGATACATTCAGGGACTGCCCCGTCATACTTGCGGAATCATCGCATGCGAGGAACAGAGCCACCTTGCCAACTTCATCTTCTGTCGGAATACGGCGAAGCGCCGCCATCCGAAGCATTTTATCCTGAATCACTTCCCACGGCACATTGCGAATTTCTGCACGTTTCTGCCATACACGCTCAATGCGTGGTCCCTGTACCGGGCCCGGGCAAATGCAATTGACACGAATGTTGTGTTTGCCAAGCTCCGCCGCCACACTCTGTGTAAAGCCGATCATACCCCACTTCGCTACCGCATACGGAGAACGATACGGGTACGCGCGCTTGCCAAAGATCGAGGATACATTGATGATATTGCCTGAGTTCTGCGGAATCATCAGTTTCGCTGCTTCTTTCGTGCAAAGGAATGCGCCTGTAATATCAATATTCAGCGTCGTATTCCAGTCTTCGAGCGACAGTTCTGCAACAGATCCTGTTGGACCGGAGATGCCTGCATTATTGACGAGAATGTCGACGCGACCAAAACGCTCGATTGTTTTTTCAAACAGATTTTTGCAGTCACTTTCACTAGCTACATCTGTCGCAACGCTCAATACGTCTGCGCCCAGTTCTTCGATTTCTTTGTGAACTTTGGCCATGGTTTCTTCATTACGAGCGGCAAGAACAACTTTTGCGCCTTCTGCAATGTAAGACAGCGCAATCGCACGGCCAAGGCCGCCATTGCCGCCTGTTATTACTGTAACTTTATCTTGCAGTTTCCGTCCCCCGTTTACTGCTGGCTGTGTGCTTGTCGTTGTCTGGTTTTGAGCCGTGCTGTTCGTCATGTTAACCTCTCCTTTTGAATTGTATTGATACAGATTGTTTAATCTCTCTTGTGTTATATAATAATCAGGCAAAACTTGTCTGTCAACAAAAAATTCAGAAAATTTTTTTATAGTGGAAAACAAAAAAAAGACACAGACACAATTGGTCTGTATCTTTTATTTACGAGTGATCAGCGATGTGTGGATACGCTGTTTCAGCTTCTTCTGTGCTGTACCTGCTGGTAGTACAGCGAATTCCAAACATGTTCTCTTTTTAGTCTGATTCATAAAAATCCCTCCACTTTTGTATTAATACAGATGAATGATAACTCCCTTGTGTTATATAATAATACCGAAATCAAAAAACGTCAATGAAAAATTCAGAAAAAACAAAAAAAGGCGAGCGATAAATTCGCTGCCTTCTTTTGTGTTACTCTTGTTCTTTCCACATATCATTTAATTTTTCGTATGTGGCTGGATATTTAGCCTGATAGTGCAGGAACGATGGGATAGGATAACGCACACCACCTCGATGTGTACCCGCAAATCCCTCCATTACATCGCCTGCCATGCGATACGGAAATGAAAATGCCATCTCATGATCATATGTCTGACCGAACACTCGATCACCATAGCATGGCAAAATAACCTGCGCACTGTCCGCCTGCATCGTACGAATAATTAACTCTGCACAGTCAGCACGTGCTGAGAACTCGGATGTAATCGCTCCACCTGTTTTATAAAGAGAAGCCGCTACCATTCGCATCACTTGTGCCGAGTTTCCATACACAACCACAACATCTGGTTCAAACTCTGCACGGTTTAGCGGACTGACTACAATCGTGCCACTCTCTTCTTTCGTAAACTTCGGAACAGCTGCTTCAGACAGTTCCCCACACGCCTGTGTTTCTGCATACATCCCGTGGGCTAAATTCCCTTTTGTATAAAATTCAAGCGGCTCTTCAAAATGAAAAACAGCTTTTGCAATCGGACAAGATACATCTTCTCCACCTAGTGCAATCGCCCAACCATAGCGACGTGACATCGTAACAGCTTGACAGATGCTCAGTTGTACGTGTAGATCACGCATCGGACGCTTTGCTTTTGCCGGAACCTCTTCCCCTGGGCGCAGTACCCGAATCGCCAGCGGAAATGTGTCAGGACGGACATGCTTTTCAATTTCATTGTGTAATAAAACACGTTGCTCTTGCCCGGAAGCTTGGATTGTTTCGCTCATACTTTCCCTCTCTTTTCTGTATTAAAATAGTAATCATGCAATATTTCGTAATATTCTATACAATGAATGAAAACCCTTTCTTTTTGCGAATATTTCTTTATTTACCCGCTTTCTTGCAATTCCCCCCTACTCTCTTCAAAATATAGAGAGGAAAAGGAAGGTGGATACTTGTGTCTTATTGGGATGTAATTGTAATTGGAGGCGGGCCAGCTGGTCTTATGGCCTCTGCAGCGGCAGCCGCACAGAACGCTCGTGTACTGCTTATCGATAAAGGAGACAAACTAGGTCGTAAGCTGATGATCTCGGGTGGTGGACGCTGCAATGTGACGAACGCCAAACCCCTGGAAGAATTGATGAAGAACATTCCGGGTAATGGTCGCTTTTTATTCAGCGCATTGTCCCATTTTAACAATACACACATTATCGAGTTCTTTACCGGACTCGGCATTGCGCTAAAAGAAGAAGACCGAGGTCGGATGTTTCCGGCAAGCGATAAAGCCAAAAGCGTAGTAGATGCTTTGCTCGGCGAGATTCGTCGCCTTGGCGTTACCATTCGGACGAATGAAGCAGTCGAGTGTCTACTGTTCGATGATGAATCCGTTACTGGCATACAGCTTTGTTCTGGCGAGATGATACGGACTGGCGCTGTCATTGTAGCGACAGGCGGTGCTTCTGTTCCCGCAACCGGTTCGACAGGAGATGCGTACCCCTGGGCAGAAAAAGCTGGTCACGTCATTACCGAACTGTTCCCAACCGCTGTTCCACTCACAGCAGATAATGCTTATATCAAAGAAGGAAAGCTCCAGGGACTCTCGCTCCAAAATGTTGAGCTTACGTTATGGAATCCAAAAGGAAAAAAGGTATGCGTCGAAGAAGGCGACATGTTATTCACTCACTTCGGCATTTCTGGTCCGGTAGCACTTCGGGTTAGCCACTACGTTTCTGTTACACAGCGCAAGTTTGGGTCTATCCCATTATCTGTAACAATTGATATAATGCCAGAAAAAAGCATCTCAGAGATCGAACAGGAAACACTGGCTCTCATGCAGGCAGAGCCGAAGAAAACAGTTAAAAATGTCCTGCGTACGTATGTGACTGAACGTCTGCTGCGTACGATGTTCGAAGAGGCTGACATCAGCGAAGATACGACATACGCTCATATCAATCGTGCGGCCTGGACAGATTTCACCCGTTTATTCAAGCAATTCCCGGTACATGTTACCGGCACCCTGCCACTTGAGCAGGCTACCGTCACTGGAGGAGGTGTGAGCATCAAGGAAATCGACCCGAAAAGCATGCAATCCAAACGCAAGAAAGGTCTTTTCTTCGCTGGGGAAGTTCTTGACGTGCACGCACATACGGGCGGATATAACATCACGGTTGCGTTTACAACAGGACATGCCGCAGGCTGTGCTGCCGCAAATCAGTCCCTCGGAGTGGAGGATCGCTTTGTTCCGCTAAAACAAAAAGACAAGGGGCGCTGATGAAATGAAGGCAAGAGTAAAAGAAATGCTACGACAAAACGAGCTGTTTCGCGTACTTCCAGAATCAATCATAACGGAAATCGTTGATGATTCCACAATCGTTTCTTTTCCAAAAAACCATTTTGTCATCCATGAACGCGACCGTGACAATGATCTATTTTTCCTGATTACAGGACTTGCTAAAAATACGGTTATCACAGATGAAGGAAACGAATTTTCCGTTCGCTTCTATCATCCGGGTGAACTCGCAGGTCTGATTAATACACTGGCAGAAGAGTCATCTCACTTTTCTATCCAAACCGTCGAGAATTGTGAATTCCTACGAATTTCCAAGTCACTATTTAACCGACTCATTCATGAACAAACGTTATTTGCTGAACAGCTTACACACGATATTAGTCGACGCTTACAGCACATGTACCAGGCGCTGGCCGCAGAAACCTCTGAACACAAGCAGGGGTTTGAGACATACCCATACCGCAAGCGTGTAGGCGAGATGATGGAGTACACGATTACAGCCGTACCGCCAGAGGTTGCTGTAATCGAGGTTACTTCTATCATGCTGAATGAAAAGGTTAGCTCCGTACTTGTCATGGAACACGATAAGCTTCTTGGTATCATCACAGAACGTGATTTAATCAAGCTAATTCCTGCTCACACTACCATCCCCACTCTCCGGGCATGCGATATTATGACGGAGAACGTTATTACAGTGGAAGATGATGCCTTCTTCTATGAGGCGATGCTTCTGATGATGAAACATCAGGTCAAACACCTTCCAGTCGTATCTGCAGGCAAAGTGGAAGGCATCATCACCCTGCGAAAACTGTCTGACTTCCGTGGACAGTCTGTACTCAGCACGGTAAAAACGATCGATCAGGCTGATACAATCGAAAAACTTGCGGAGCATCATACAAATATTACTGCCTTTCTAGATCGCATGATGAAAGAAGGAGCAGCAGCACACGAGATTTGCACCGTTATCACAGAACTGAATGATCGGGTGCTCCGTAGAATTATCAAACTTGCTGAGCAAGCCATGGTCGAAGAGGGACTCGGTACTCCACCGACTGATTACTGCTGGATTACGATGGGCAGTGAAGGCCGTAAAGAACAGACACTCAGCACCGATCAAGATAATGGCATTATTTACCCTGATATCGATGATGATGCCCACCTTGCTGAAGTGGACGCTTATTTCGCCGCCCTTGCCGAAAAAATTGTCGCTGGACTCGAACAATGTGGGTTCCCTCGCTGTAAAGGGGATGTAATGGCAACCAATAAAAAATGGCGCAAATCACTCGCCGAGTGGAAATACATGGTGGAAGCCTGGTTCAATCATATGCAGGGAGAAGAAATTCGGATGTTTACCATTTTCCTAGACTTCCGCCCGATATATGGACAGATGGCACTCGCTCATGAATTGCGCCAATATTTTATGATACGCAAAAAGAATTTCCCTTTTATGTACAATCTACTTGCGGAAGACGACGCATCATGTGGTGTACCGCTTGGTATGTTTGGTCGTATTGTTTACGACAAAAAAATTAAAGATGGGATTGATATAAAAGGAGGAGCACTTGTCCATTTTGTAAATGCCATGCGTCTGCTCGCAATCTTTGAAAATATTGATGCTGTCTCGACACTTGAAAGACTTGCAGAGCTCACCGACAAAGGAACATTTACAAAAGAAGAGGAAGACGAAGTACGCGACTCCTTTAACACACTTCTCTATTTCCGCATTCGTGAAAACATGCGCCAGCTACAATCTGGCATATCGCTTTCTAATGAGTTGCATGTGGTATCTCTGCCAAAAGATGAGCAGATCCGGTTAAAAAAAGCGCTTAATACCGCAAAGTGGCTGCAGCAAAAGCTTATTCGCCAATTCCAGGTACGCGGTATCCGAATTTAGTAATAAGAATCAAAAAGAAGCACGTCTTTACACGACGCGCTTCTTTTTGTCAAGTAATTACACATAAAAAAAATTCTTGCAAATTTTCTCAAATATTTTAATATTTTAAATAGATAGCGCTTACAACACTTTGAAAACGCTTTATTTATAAGGAGGTGGCATTCTCGTACTACTTTATTCGTATACATGTACAATAATCATACTATAAGGATTGGAGTGAAAGGAATGGCAGGATTTGCAAAAAGCAATTCTTCGACACCAGGAGGCTCCCACGGAAAAAAAATCAATTACACCGCGATTGTCCAGTCAGCAAAGTTTAAGCAATTAATGGCAACAAAGCGCAGCTTTATCATTCCGATGTGTATTTTTTTCTTTACGTTTTACTACGTCCTTCCTATTATGACTTCATACAGCAAGGTACTTAACACCCCGGCAATCGGTTCTATTACTTGGGCATGGATCTATGCCTTTGCACAATTCATCATGACATGGGCACTCTGCATGATCTACTCAAGTAAAGCGGCCTCCTTTGACAAAATTTCTGATGAAATCATTGAAGAAAACAAAGGGGGAAAATAATCAATGAATACAACGGCATTTATATTCTTCCTTCTCATCGTAGGTGCCACTCTTCTGATTACGTACTATGCTTCTAAGAGAACAAATTCAACAAGTGAGTTCTATACAGCAGGTGGAGGCCTGACCGGTTGGCAGAACGGCCTTGCAATTGCTGGCGACTATATGTCAGCTGCCTCATTCCTTGGAATCGCCGGTTCAATCGCTCTAACTGGATTTGACGGCTTCTTCTTTAGTATTGGATATCTTGTGGCGTATCTTGTTGTTCTCTACATTGTAGCCGAACCACTTCGCAACCTTGGTAAATATACGATGGCTGATATGATTGCAGCTCGTTTTGACAACAGTAAAGTTCGTGGTGTTGCTGCGCTTAGTACCATTACAATCTCTACGTTTTATATGATTGCTCAGCTCGTTGGAGCAGGTGCACTTATTAAACTTCTTCTTGGTCTTGACTATACGACATCCGTTTTAATTGTTGGTACACTGATGACCGTGTATGTAATCTTCGGTGGTATGACTGCAACGAGCTGGGTACAGATCGTTAAAGCCGTTCTGCTGATGGTCGGTACATTCATCATTTCCGTTATGGTATTTGCGAAGTTTAACTTTAGCTTCGTTGAGATGTTCAACCATATGAAAACAGCAACACCGCTTGGCGAAGCTTATCTAAATCCAGGCGTAAAATACAAAAACGGTCTTGATACGATTTCGATTAACATTGCACTCGTACTTGGCACAGCTGGTCTTCCGCACATCCTCATTCGTTTCTTCACGGTTAAGGATGCGCAGACGGCACGCAAATCCGTTGTATACGCAACATGGCTGATCGGTTTCTTCTATATCATGACGATCTTCCTTGGCTTCGGAGCAGCTGCATTCGTAGGTAAAGAAGCGATTGTAAAAGCAAACGCAGCTGGTAACATGGCAGCTCCTCTGCTTGCACAATCACTCGGTGGTGATCTGCTGATGGCATTTGTTGCAGCCGTAGCATTCGCAACAATTCTTGCGGTAGTAGCTGGTCTTGTACTGACAGCAGCCTCCGCTTTTGCTCACGACTTCTACAGTCATATCCTGCGTAAAGGCCAGGCAACAGAAAAAGAACAAATGGTAGCGGCTCGCTGGGCTTCCATCGGTGTATCTATTATCTCTGTTATTCTTGCTCTGGGCGCACAAAAAATGAACGTAGCGTTCCTTGTATCGCTTGCATTCTGCGTAGCGGCAAGTTCTAATCTACCAGTTATCATCTTTACGATTTTCTGGCGCCGCTTTAATACAGCCGGAGCAATTACGGGAATGTTCGTCGGTCTCTTCACCGCTCTTATCCTGGTAGCCGTAAGTCCAAACGTATTCGGTCCTCCAGGCAAAGCGATCTTTGAAGGTACTCCGCTGATCACTCTAACTAACCCTGCACTCATTTCCGTACCGGTCGGCTTCCTTGCTGCCTATCTCGGCACATTCTTAGGACGCCGTGAGAGCGATGAGAAATTTGATGAAGTGCTGGTTAAAGCCAATACTGGCATAAAAGAAAGTGCGTAATATTTTTAATTCAATTGGTTTAAGAGCGTGTGAAATAGGGAAGTATAATAGTGAACCTACTCCCCTTTGAAATTACAACTGACTCTCACACCTCTACTCCCTGACTTGGAGCGCATCGCACGTCGATGTGCTCCCTTTTTTATACCTGAAATGTTCATGATTCTCTCTCATCTCGACAAACCAAAGGTAAGAAGAACAAAAAACAGGAGAGAATACGAAAGAACGATTCATCGTCCTTATGTTTTCTCTCCCGTATCTTTCATTTCCCTACTTACCGTCGTTAGTCTAATCCATAACGTTCTACAGCAAGATTATATGCCTGATCTGCTAGCTCGTTCGCTTCTTCATAACGCACAGCGTGAAAGGCAGCTTCCGAAGCTTTCAGAAGCTTGCTGATCTCTGGATCATTACGACGAAAACGGTTGGTCCGTTGAATTTTATCTTCGGTCTCTCGCACATCCCGCACCATTTGCGCAGCTTGTTCAAGCGCTTTTTCTACTTGTCCTTTGGCCTGCTTTAGCAGCATTTCAGCTTTTTGAATATTAAGCGGACTTTCGGCAAGCGCATCTTCGACGGCAGCAATCGCCTGGCGACAGTGGTGCAAACTGTCGGATACATACAATGGAACATCCGGAAGATACAACCGCTTCAGCTGCTGTTCCACACGTGCTACGCTTGTACGTAAATCTTTAACTTCCTCAAGAGCTGTCGTCTCTCCTTTACGAAATTCATTCAGCTCTCTCATAATTAATTCCCGCCGTTCCATAAACTCTGTTACTCGTTCTGCTACTTGCGTGAGCATTTGAGAATGTCGTTCATACGCTTCTGGAACTTCCGCCGCAGCGATTTGTTCAAGTGCATCTTGGGCATCAGCTACAAGCGCAGGAATCTGCTGATAATAACGGAAAGCTTCTCCCTCTTCTACCTGATAACGCTGAGCAAGATCCTCTAGCTCTTCGGCAAGGAACTGCTCATCCTGGCGCAATACCGTCACATAATGCGGCAGTTCAGTTATGTACTGGCGATAACGATGGCGACTCGTCACAATCTCTTCCATCGTCTGATACACAGCTTCAATATCTTCCCGCACTTTACCAATCTCTTCTTCTGTCTCTTCAATTTTGCCCTCTTCGAATAACTGCGGCAAAACCTCCGCCCTACCTCGAATTTTAATAATCCGAGCTAAGAAAAACTCTTCTCCAGACGTGTACCCGCCTGTGACCATTTCTTTCGCATCCTCATCCAACTGGCGAATTTCCTGATCGATATCTTTCATAATCGCCTGGCGAATTAGCGGGATATTCTCCAGCTCTTCCTCCATACGGATCAGATTGTCACGTACTTGCTGCAGCAGATCACGCGCCTCATGAAAGTCTCCTTTTTCTTCGGCTTCCTTGATCTCTCCAACTTCACGATCTAACTGGTTCAATCGTTCTTTTAATGTATGGAATGAAACTTTGTATTGGATTTTCAACTCGTTGAAGCGACGTTCCACTTTTTGACGCATTTCGTTCGTTTCTTCTTTAAAGCTTGAAACGTCCTGCAACGTTTCTTTCAAATTCTCAAGGCGAATATGCAGCTTATCCAAGTCAGATTCAATATGCATAAGTTTACCACTCGCTTCTGCGAGAATATCCCGACTGCGTCGGAAACGGAACCGGGCCGTCATTTCTTCCGCGTCCGCCAGAATAAGTTCTACGTCTACAATGGCGTCTTTTTTGAGATCATCTAGCGATGTTAAAATGGCCAGATATTTCTCTTTAATCCGACCTGGCTCTTTCTTCCACGATGGATCAATCGTAAACAAGTTCAGTTGTTCCGATACGCGAATACGCCATTCATCGACCTCGTCAATTGCTTTTAGCGTGCGCTTACGCAGGGTAAAAGCAACAAGCAGTCCAATCCCAAACACCGCAACCAAAATCATTCCAATGAGCAGCCAAACCGGGAAAACTTGTACATCTTGCGGAGCATTCGCCGCCGCTGTCTTCGCTACGATTTCCGTTGGTTTTGCATCTTTTACTTCAGTGTCTATCGACTGAACAAATGACAAAACACCTTTCATTATCGCACCCTGCTTAGCATATGGACTGAAAAAATTATCTACTTTACGCGTTATTACTTCCCCGGTAATGCCTCGCTCTGTAAAATATTTACCGCTAACCGCTACCATTTTTTTATCATTAAATGATACTACAATTACCATTGTTGTATCATTGATCGTAAAATTATCTGGAAGCTGCTGTGCATACTGCGTCAGTGTAAGGGGTTTCGGATCTGCAATAACAAGTAGCTTATACGTCTGGGCAAGATCAGCAGCAACCCGGGTAAACTCCTTCTTCTCATCGTCTTTTAGTAGATTTTGTGTATCAATAACCGGCTTGTTAATCGAAGGTGGGAATCCTTCTGCCCAAACGATAGGCGGACACAGCACTGTCATACACAGTACTACAATAACAAGGGTAAAACGGGACATTCGTCGTCCGGCGTCTCTCATCATGCTATACTCCTTTGGCCTTAATCAAACTTTGTTCTTTACTAAATTAGGTACAACGTGATAAAATTCCTGCTTTTCTCTCCTTTTTCTACAAAAAACCTACTAAGATGTAACAGCAGGTGTCAAAATCTGTCGTACAACTGTATGCACATGCTGTATGGTCTGTTGAATAAACGACTCTTCGAGAGGTTCTAGATAAAATACCTCCCGCACAATCTGCGGATATGTATAGGGAAACCCAGCTATAGCAAACAAATAAATAATGACATGATCCACGTCAATCAACTTAAATTCCCCTGTCTCCATCCCCTCTTCCAAAACAGAAACAAAATAATGTTTTAGACGTGTCAAATATGTACTCATAACCTCTCGCCCAAGCATAGATTCTACAGACAGTTCTCGCTGAATCAAGCGAGTGGTCTGACTCATCTCACTCTGAAACCGAATGTGTACCTCTATCATACGATATAGCTGCACATTTGCCCCACCTTGCTCATCACAAGCCTTGCAAGTATCCAAGCGTGCAAAAAGCAATTCATAATAGTCCATCATGATCACTTCAAGCAGCCCTTGTTTATGTTTAAAATAATAAGAGATTAGCGCTACGTTCACATCTGCCGCACATGCAATCTGCCGCACGGTTGTCCTGTCAAACCCCTGCGAATCAAACAACGCAGCCGCTGCGTCAACTATTTTCTGCTTCGTATGCTTCGGTGAACGTTTCACAGCCTACCCCCTTAAAAAAACCTTGCGTCTATGACAGCAAGGTTGGTTCTTTCTTCTTTTTTAGGTAATGAAGTCCAAGGACAAACAGAACCAAGCCGATGATAATGATCGTCAACTTTCCTTTATGGTGCTCCCAATTCATTAAATAATGACCAAGAAATGATTCAAAGAGTACAGCCGGGACTTTCCCAATCAGAGTAGCTAACACAAACCAGATAGTCGGAACCTTGGAAATTCCAGCCGCCGTATTAATAACACTGGAAGGAAGCACCGGGACCCAGCGTGCCAGAAGAATAATTAAAAATCCACGTTTTTCTGCGTGGCGGTTCAAGTTTTTTAGAAAAGAGTGATGGCCGATTTTCTTCTCAGCCCAGTCACGTGCAGCATAACGAGCCAGAAAAAAGTTGGCCAACGCAGCAGCAACCGCTCCTACCCAATTCACCATAAATCCCGTCCACAGTCCGAACGCCATGACATTCGCACCAGCTAATAGCACAAAAGGAACGATCGGAAAAAAAGTCTGGATAACAACCGCAAGAATCGCAATCAAAAACGCGATCCAGCCGTACGATTGAATATACTCAGCTACTTGCTCTACATTTCCTGTACGTACGAGCTGTCCAAACTCTGTCTGCATGACAAAATAAATCATGATAGCCAAAAAAAGGACAGAAAAAATAATACGCTTCAATTGGCTGCCTCCTGTTTTCACATGCTTACTATCTTGCCTATTATACCACAAATCGACAAAAAAACCCCTCTTATAACAAGAGGTCCATAAAAATATCGCTTTTTTCTGATTATTTATTCTGGCATTGATAGCGAACGATTCCATCACATACAATACGCTGCACTCTCTCAGTTCTCTCTAGCAAATCCAAATGACCAAGTGTCTCAGAAAATGTGAGCGGCATCTCTTTTTTATACACTTTTGGAAATAGACGCGCCGACAGTTCAAAAGCCGTCAGCGGGCCCTCTTCTAAAAGCGCTGCAATGCGAGTAGCTCGTTCCTCCTGACGCTGCAGACGGAGTTGAATCAGTCCTTTAGGATCGTTAATCTCACTTCCATGCGCTGATAGCATCCGCTGTATCGGCATGGATGCGATGCGACAAAGCGTGTCACGATACACCAGCAGCGGTTTGGGACGTTCTTCTTCTCGGGTTAGTGCTGGCTCAATAAAGGCATTCGATGAAATTTCTTGAATTAAAAAATCTCCTGACAGCATGAGACCGTCTTCCTCACAATACAAAGCAATATGATTTTGTGTATGTCCGGGTGTATACACAACCTTCCAGCCAGGATGTCCCGGGAGCTCATCTCCATCTGCAAGCGTTCCATGTACAAAAGCAGGGTCAGCATACATATCCATCATCTCTTGAAAACGCTCCACAGTAGACAGCATCTCCTCTGGTACCCCATTCTCCCGATACAACCGGTGAAAAAATTCATGATGCCAATTCATAAAGGCCGAATCTCGTTCTATATAAGGAACAGCACCTTCATGTGCTAAAATGGAAGCTCCTGATTTTTCGGCAATGACCGCAGCCAGTCCGCTATGGTCTACATGCTGATGAGTCAATACAATACGAGCAATGTCCTCAAAACCAAACTTATGTGTCTGCATAAATCTTTCTATACCACTTAGAGCATCTGAGGTTTTCGGGCCAGTATCTACAAGAGTCCAACCATCTTCTCCTTTCAGCCAAAAGATATGAATCGGACCTACGTTGAATGGTGTTGGAACTGTAAGACACTCAAGAATGCTAGGTATAATACTCATTCTTATCCCCCCCAAGCTGACTGAATAATCATTCATATCATAAGATAAATAAAGCTTCCATACTCGGAAGCTTTATTTATTTCATTAATCTGCTTCACACATACGATTGCGACCGCTGCGTTTTGCACGGTATAATGCTTCATCAGCTTTCTGAAATAGCACTTCTACAGCAAGCTCATTATTATCACGCGACCAGACCGCAATACCACCTGAAATCGTAACTTTTGGTGCCGTCTCATTCATGACATTTATACGCAGACGCTCTGCAACCTGTCTGGCGATATCATCTCCAACACACGGCAAATATACCGCCATTTCTTCCCCGCCCCAACGAGCTGCTACATCGGACAGACGAATTGACTTGTTCAATATATCTGATACCTGAATAAGAATCTCATCGCCTACCTGATGACCATATGTATCATTGACATTTTTGAAATGGTCGACATCAAGCAAAATTAAAGCTCCGCAAGCATCCCGCTGATACGATTGACTAATAACATCATACAAGTATTTACGACTGTATAAGCCTGTCAAATTATCTGTGATCACCATACGCTCAACTTCCGCATGAAGAGATGCGTTCGTTACAGCAACTTTAACATGACGTGCAAGCATCTGCAGGCGTTTAAAGTCATCAAAAGTATAGCGATTTGGCTGCGAGTCCGTAAGCACAATTGCCCCTTCTACCTTATTGTTATCAATGAAAGGAACCGCCATAAGGGACCGACAGGCAAATACCGATACAATTTCCTCCATACCACTAGCATCAGCGAGCAGAAGAGACTCTTTATTGAGAAGCAGGTCGCGCAGACGACTGTTTTCTGTAATTTCGAGAACGTTATCCTCTTTCTTATCGGTTGAAGCCTGAATAATAAATTGAGGACTATCATCGACGCGGGATAGAATACAACAGTGTTCAGCACGAAACGTCTCTGTGAGTTTATGAATAATGGAAGCAAGCAAATCATCTAGCCGAATGTTTTTGTTAAGTTGGCTGGTCATTTCATCAATTAGCAGGAGTTCTTTAATAAGGTTTTGCGACTGCTGGTATAGCTGCGCATTCTCAAACGCACTTCCCGCCGTATCCGCAAGCATCGTGATATATTCAATTTCCCCTGGATGAAGGGACAGCGATTCTTTCGTGTACAGCTCAATAACCCCGTATACTCCCTGTTTACCCCGTAGTGGAGAAGCTAGTGTCAGTGCTCGATCTCCCTTTGACTGCACAAGCATCGTCCGCCCCTCCATAAAAGCCCGTGAACTGACATCATTTACATCAAATGTAAATTGCTTAACAGGAAGCTTGGAAAATGTATCGTGTGACAGCCATAAATCGACCTGCATTTTCGGATACAGCTTTTTTGTATTTTTAATTACAGCTTCAAGCACATCCTCTACATTAATAGAAGAATGGATTTTTTTCGTTACTTCAAACAGCAGTGTGCGCTTTTGTTCATCTCTTTCGAGGCGCATATACATCATGGCATTGTACACAGCTAGACTCAAATCTTTAGCGAAGCGCTCTACAAACAGCTTCTCTCGCTCTGAAATCGGCTGTGCTTTCGAACGAAGGACAGCAATTACACCAATAATTTTCTCCCCATACCGGAGCGGAGAAATCACATAGCTTTCTTCAAAAGCATCGGGATTATCAAAAAGAGTTCGAATATTCGAATTTTCATTCGTGAGCTGCGTTCGCTTATTTGTAAATAAATGTGTCACCTGTGTATACACAGTATGAATATCCCGAATCATATGACGATCCCAACGGCGAATTCTCTTTTTACTGACGGTCCAGTGCGGTGATATATCTTGCTCAGCATCATATACCATTGCCCAGCACTCTGTCTGATCCAGGCTTGCAGCAAGTCTTTCTGAAATAATTTCCATAATCCGGTCCAGATGCAGCGTCTCATTCACTGCTTTTAAACAAGCAGAAATGCTCTTAGCTACGTATTGTTCTTGCACCATACGAAATAACGAAGCAGTCCCCTGTACAAATGAAAACCCACATTTTGAGTCAACCTCCTGAGAAAAAGTCGCCCCGATATAGCCCGGAAACCATACATTTTCTAGAACCGGAACACAGATTGTATAGTTCCCATCCTGCTCCGCAATATAAGGTTCCGCTGCTAAAACCGGATACGATTTCTCTAACGAACAGAGTGGATCGCCGATTCTGCGCCCTGCAACAGTACGTCCCATCTCATCTACTACAAACAACCAGCCTACATCAGCCGGAAACGATGAAGTAGAGAGAAACGTCTGACTGTACCGAAATACCTCCATCAGGTATCTGGCATAAAATGAATCTGCTATAACCTGCTTATCTTCAACATACACAAGGTCATTATTCACAGTTCCGCCCTCTTTCTATCCCACTACACTATGGCTTCTATAAATGACTTCCATCATTAATCGTATGCACGATCCAGGCATCTACTCGATACTCTACATGAGCAAGTGCCGTATTCGCCCATTTCGTTTTTCCGGTTCCGTATTTCCCGCTACTCATATAATGGAGCAAAGCATTAAGCATCCCTCCGTGACTAATCACAGCAAGATGTTTAGAGGTATTCTCCTCAAGAATGGATTGCAGACAGCTCATCCCCCGCTGCTGCATGGATAGAAATGTCTCAATATTGTAGCGACGATTCTGTTCCGTCCATGTATTTACATCCGGTATCTCTGCCTGCACTTCCTCATAATGCTTCCCTTCCCACTCTCCGTAATGTCGTTCACGAAACTCACGAAAGCAATGAATAGACAAGCCCAGACGTGTTGCGAGTGGACGTGCTGTCTCAACTGCACGCTGCAGGTCACTCACGCAAATTCGATCAATTGGAATATGCTGCAGACGTTCTGCTAGGCAAAGCGCCTGTTCTCTACCTGCCTGATTAAGTGGGATATCACTATGTCCCTGAATACGACGTCCTACATTCCAATCTGTTTCTCCATGTCGGATGAGATAAATGTGCGTACTTGAATGAATGTCCATGAAACATCCTTCCCAGTTTTTTTCCTATTTCCAATTATACGCAATATTAAATTAGGTTTCACGCATTATTTTACGGCTCATATAAAAAAGCCTGGAGAACCAGGCTTTTATGCCTATATTTTAGCTTGTTGCATCATGTCGAACACCTGCTGTACGTCCTTATCGCCACGCCCGGATACATTGACAACAATCGTCTGTTCCGTGGATAACGTCGGTGCGAGCTTCAATGCATAAGCTACCGCATGTGAGCTTTCAATTGCCGGAATAATTCCCTCCGTACGTGAAAGCGTATGGAAAGCATCTAGCGCTTCCTGATCCTCAATGGCTACATAATCAGCTCGACCTATTGCTTTGTAGTAACTATGTTCCGGACCGACACCCGGATAGTCTAGTCCAGCTGCAACAGAATGAGTAGAAGCAATCTCACCGTTCTCATCTTTCATCATATAGCATTTGAAGCCGTGCAGGATTCCTGGTTCTCCTGTATTTAGTGGAGCTGCATGCTCTCCCGTAGATAATCCGCGCCCGCCAGGCTCTACACCCACGATTTTAACATCGCGGTCATTAAAAAATGGCGCGAACAGTCCAATTGCATTGCTACCGCCACCAACACATGCTACGACATAATCTGGTAGGCGTCCTTCTTTCTCCAAATGCTGTGCACGTACTTCCTGGCCGATAATAGATTGAAAGTGACGCACAATTGTCGGGTACGGGTGTGGGCCGACAGCAGAACCAAGCAAATAGAACGTATTCTCATAGTTTTGTGCGTAGTCTGTAAGGGCCGCATCGACCGCCTCTTTCAATGTCTGCGCTCCATCTTGTACCGCTACAACTTGCGCGCCGAGAAGCTCCATCCGAAATACATTTAATGCCTGCCTTTTAGCATCAACTGCTCCCATATATACTACACATTCCATGCCAAACATTGCGCAGGCAGTAGCCGTTGCTACACCATGTTGTCCAGCACCGGTCTCTGCGATTACACGTTTTGCACCCATCCGCTTAGCCAGTAGAACTTGGCCCATTACATTATTAATCTTATGAGAGCCAGTGTGGTTCAAATCCTCACGCTTCAGATAAATTTTCGCGCCGCCAAGCTTCTCTGTCAGGCGCTCCGCATAATACAGCGGGTTTGGACGACCTACATATTCTTTCAGGTAATAATTTAATTCTTCAATAAATTCCGGATCTTCCTTATACTTCTCGAATGCAACTTCCAAGTGGTCAAGCGCTGCTTGAAGTGGTTCCGGTACGAAGCTGCCGCCAAATTCCCCAAAATACCCTTTTTTTGTTTCAACTTTGCTCATCTTTTCTTTTCTCCTCTCAAACTATGCAATATGCTCGATCATATTGCCTATGATATGCTATGTTTGTTATTGTACTATATTTGTACATATTTTTTCAGTGTTTTTTTGTTCATTTTTACCAAAGTTTCTGCCAGACTACCCAGATTATTTCTGCTTCTGGCAACACAGAAAGGATTCGACTGTCTTATGAACGCCCGCACATTTTTTACTTCACGAGCTGGACTCGCCAGCACCGCTGCTTTTGTCTGCCTGCTGTGGGGCAGCGCATTTCCCTTTATTAAGCTCAGCTACCCGCTGCTTGATATTCGGCCAGGCGAAATGTCCGAACAGATCTTGTTTGCCGGCTACCGCTTTTTTCTCGCTTCCCTTATGTTATGGTTCTTCCTGATTCTAACCAGGCGCCCTCTTCGCATTACACGTGCAGCGCTGCCTGCCCTGCTGCAAATCGGATTATTTCAAACGACCTTACAGTATGTACTATTCTATATCGGGCTCAGTTACAGCACCGGTATTCAAGGGTCAATTATTAGCGGTTCCGCTACGTTTTTCTCGATTTTGCTTGCCCACTATTTATATAGCAATGATCGGATGAACACGCGGCGTATTATCGGTCTCACGCTCGGTTTCGCAGGGGTACTGCTTGCAAGCGGCACAACAGGTACACTGACCTTCTCCTTTGGTCTGGGCGAGTTTGCTTTGCTCGCTTCTGCTTTTTGCAATGCATTCGGTGGCATTCTGGCTAAAAATCGGGCCGCATCGTTTGACACCGTATATTTGACTACCTATCAGATGATGATTGGCTCGCTCTTTCTACTTGGATTCGGAGCAATGGGGGCAGGAGTTGCTCCATTCCATTTCAATGGACAGGCACTTGTATACTTACTTTATTTGTCGTTCCTATCGGCAGCAGGATTTTCACTCTGGAATACACTGCTTTCCTATAATAAGGTCGGACGCGTATCCATGTATTTTTTCTTAATTCCGGTATTTGGGGTACTGCTATCAGCACTTTTGCTGCACGAAACCCTGCATAAAATTGTTTTCATCGCCCTTTTATTAGTCACAGCCGGAATTTACATTGTTAATCGTGAAAAAAGTTGACTTTTCTTTTCTAAACACTATAATATAGGTTATGTGCTTAATCAGGGTAGCAATGATTGCAGGTACAAACGTCTAGTCTTTTTCATAGCTTCCTCCCTTCAGGGCGAACGTGATTCGACTCCGAACGGAGCATGCGGCGGAAACGCTACCGTCCGAAGAGCATGGCGACAAGTAAGGAACTAGCTAGGCGGAAGTAAACACCTGCTTAATCTTAACGCAAAGGGGAACGAATTAATATGGCACGTTATACTGGCCCACGCCACAAACTGGCTCGTCGTCTGGGTATCTCCCTCGACGGTACAGGCAAAGACATCAAACGCAACTTCCCACCGGGACAACACGGACATGCTCGCCGTAAAATGAGCGAATATGCGCTGCAGCTTACTGAAAAGCAAAAACTGCGCCACATGTTCGGCATGATGGAAAAACAATTCCGCAGAACTTTTGACGATGCAGGTAGAATGCAAGGCGTACACGGCGAGAACTTCATGAAGCTTCTCGAATCCCGTCTTGACAACCTCGTATACCGTCTTGGTTTCGCGACAACTCGTCCGGCTGCTCGTCAGCTGACTACACACGGTCACATCACTGTAAACGGCAAGAAAGTAAACATCCCTTCTTACCGTGTAAAACCAGGCGATGTAATCGGCCTGCGTGAAAAAAGCCGTAACCTGACAATCGTAAAAGAAGCTATTGAAGCTCGTGTATTCCTGCCGAACTTCTTAAGCTTTGATGAAGCAAAAGTCGAAGGTACATTCACTCGTCTTCCAGACCGTGAAGAAATGCCGGCTGAAATCAACGAAAAACTGATCGTTGAGTACTATTCTCGTTAATAGATTACTTGACGTCAAAATCTCACCGCTTAGGCGGTGGGATTTTTTTACCCCAAAACATTTACGTTTACGTAAAAGTTAAGGAGAGAGATTATGGAATATAAAATTGAAGATGTAGCACGCAAAACCGGATTGACCAAACGCGCTCTTCGCTACTACGAAGAGCTTGGTCTTATTACCCCATCTACCCGAAGCGATGGAGGCTACCGGATGTACACCGATGCAGATATCGATCAGATTATACATGTAAAAAATTTACGTGATCTGCTGGGCGTGTCGCTATCAGAAATTAAAGAACATGTCGATCTTGAACAGCAGGTGGCCACCCTGCGAACCGTTTATTTCAGCGCAAAAGATCAGCAAAAGGTAGAAGAGTCCCTATGTTTGCTAACACAATTAGAAACAACGATTCATAAACAGCAGATTTTGTTACAACATAAAATAGAAAGTATGAAGCAAATTTTAGAGACTTATGAAGAAAAATTGACACGGATTCATGTAAAAAAGCAGGAGCTAGAAGCTCTTACACGGAGGGAATAGTCATGCAAGTACAACAACCAAGTTCGTCCTCTCGTTCCATGTATATCACGATATTTTCAACGTTTCTTGCTTTTATGGGAATGGGCGTCGTCGATCCCATTTTACCGGTCATCGGTGAAGAAATCGGTGCTCTGCCATGGCAAGTAGAAATGCTATTTACCGCCTATATTTTCACAATGGCCTTCACCATGATTCCAGCCGGAATTTCGGCCGGGCACTTTGGGGAAAAACGCATTATGGTCATCGGCATGACGATTGTTTCTTTATTCTCCTTACTCTGTGCCCTGTCACATACTATTCCAGAACTATCGTGGTTCCGGGCAGGCTGGGGTTTTGGGAACGCCCTGTTTTTTGCTACCGCGATGCCCCTGCTCATCAAGCTGTCGCCTAATGCTGGACGAGCGGTTGGTTTTTTTGAGGCAGCAGTCGGCCTTGGAATGGCAGCTGGCCCGCTTGTCGGGGGACTGCTAGGCCAGATGAACTGGCGCTATCCGTTTGCCATTACCAGTCTGCTTGTATTTTTTGCTTTCCTGCTCACGACATTTTTTGTTAAACCACTCCCGCGTCCAGCTGACAAGAAAGTTCATGGATTTGCCGAATTGACACATCTGCTCAAATATCGACCTTTCCTTATTGTGGCGCTATCCGGGATGTTGTATTACTTCGGATTCTTCACCGTGCTTGCTTACTCGCCACTTATGCTTCATCTTTCTGTTGTGCAGCTTGGTCTTGTATTTTTTGGATGGGGTCTTCTGCTTGCCTATGGCTCTGCGAAGCTCGCACATAAGGTAGAAGAACATGTTTCACCACGCACAGCACTTGCTTACTCTATAGGAGCCTTTGCTCTTATTTTACTCGGTATTTTCGTTATTCCGAATCATGTCGTTCAAACTGCACTCATCGTTGTATCCGGGCTTGCCTGCGGAATGTGTAATGCTCTATTTACTGCCTACAGTATGGAAATTTCACCGTATGAACGCAGTATTACATCAAGTGCCTTCAACTTCATGCGCTGGCTCGGTGCCGCGGTTGCGCCGGTGGCTTCTGGCCTTATCGCTAATCAGATCGGCCTAGTATATCCATATGTCATCGCTTTTGTTCTTGCGGTTGCCGCTCTTGTTCCATTCCTTATCCGAGAAAAAAGAACCGTACAAGCATAATTTAATGATCAAAAAAGAGACTGCCAGCTATCGGACAGTCTCTTTTTCATTTCCACTTATACAGAAGCCACCTTTGTGACCAAACATTCGTTATACTGCTCTTTAATCGAAACAAGTTCGTCAAATGTATCCACAAAAAGGGCGACTAAATCTGGATTAAAGTGTGTGCCACTTCCTCTAATAATTTCAGCCCGCGCTTCCTGTACGGTCCACGCCTTTTTATATGGCCTATCAGATGTTAAAGCATCAAACACATCACCAATCGCTGTTAACTGCCCAACCAATGGGATTTCATCCCCTTTTAATCGATTGGGGTATCCACTTCCATCCCACTTCTCATGATGCGTGAGTGCAATTGTTTCAGCCAGCTGCAACAAACGATACGAGCTTCCCTCCAAAATGCGTGCTCCAATGATCGTATGCGTCTGCATGATCTTCCATTCTTCCGCAGTCAACGCTCCTTTTTTTAGCAGAATAGAATCTGGAATGCCGATCTTGCCAATGTCATGGAGGCTGCTCGCCTGAAGTAGAAGTTCGCATTCAATTGCCGGAAGTCCAGCTGCCGCTCCAAGACAGCTTGTATATCGGCTCATACGTGTCACATGGAGTCCGGTGTCATTATCACGGTATTCAGCTGCGTTTCCGAGAAGACGTACTAGTTCACACTGACTCTTATACATGTTATGCGTGCACATTTCAAGCTCTCGTTTTTGCATCTGAACTGCCCGGTTTAACCAGCGTATCTCTAACGCATTTCGAATGCGCAGCATCGCATCTTTTTCTTGTATTGGCATACGAATGAAGTCTCTGACTCCTTTATCAAGCGCCTCTAAACAATACGGTTCATCCTTCTCTTCTCCAGCCATAATGACCGGGATATATTCATCTGGATAGCAATTGTATATACGAGAAAGCCAAACTGTATGTCCAGCCCATTTTGTCTGTATATCTAGCAGCAGAAGATCCGGGCAAGAGTTGGGGAGTTCTACTAGTATGTTAGTATCATGTATCGTTATGATACGCTCATATCCATAACTACCTAGCAACTGCTTCCACTTCTCTCCATTCACACTTACAATCAGAATGGAAGCCTCCTTGTATAATACTGGTGCCCTCACTCGAATCATTCTCCTTCTCTGTTTAGATCAGGTAGCGGAATGGTGATCGAAAGCTTAGTCCAGTTATCTGCATCCGCATGAATATTCATCGACCCATTCACTTGTCTAGTCCGAATGTCTATCGCTCCAAATACATACGAAATTTTCTCGCTCTCCTGCCCATACAGACGCGAAACAGAGCACCCCATGGCCGTAATGTCAAGCTGTATAGAGTCTTCATAGATATGGAACTGAAAGGACAGACGCTTGATTCGTGAACAACCAATGCTAAGTACAACAACATCCTGGCAGATCCGATATAGCATCGTTTCAATCTTTGTACTGTAGCGCTTCGCTTCTCCGATTACTTTAAGATCAATTTCCCTCTCATACTTCTCTCTTGCCATCTCTATATAAGAACGAACAGCCGGAATGATACCAAGATCATCAAGCATAAGAGGCCGAAGCTCGAATACGATGTCCTTTACTGCATGAAGCGCTTTGTTAGCAACCCCTCGCATGTCTGCTAGGTGCTTTGCTGTCTGTGTATCCAGATCGTTCTCTTTAATGATTTGCAGACCGAGCACAATGCTGTACAGCGCCTGACCGACGCCGTTATGAAGCTCATGCGAAAGACGCGTCCGTACTTCTTCTTGTGTTTCTATGAATGTATGTACGGTAACAGTAAGATCCCGACAGTCCTTACTTCGCTTACATACTTTCTCGTTCATTGTACTCCCCTGCTTTCGTCCAATTTATATATTTAGTATGCCGGATACCATTCTCTTCCTCCATAAGGATATTCCCTACAAGTCTCTGCCAAATTCCCTAATTCGCACAAACACACAAAAAAAAGAAGCCGCAGGGGCTTCTCAAAAATCAAGCAAACCTTTTGTAAAAGCATAACGTACAAGTTCAGGCCGTGTTTTCAACTGGAGCTTATCCATGATTTTGGCCTTATGTACCTCAACCGTTTTGACTGATAGGTGAAGTAACTCTCCGATCTCCTTATTCGAATACCCTTTGGCAATCCACGTCAATACTTCCTGCTCCCGTGCGGTCAGCTGCTGATACTGATCCGTGTTTTCCCCGAGCGAAACCCGATTCAAAAAATCCTCAATGAGTGACTTAGTTGCCTTCGGATACAAATATGCCTGCCCACCACATACCGTTGTTATCGCCTGAAGCAAGTCCATATCATCTGCATTCTTCAAAATGTAGCCGGATGCCCCGGCTTTGAGCACACGGAACAAATATTCACTATCGTCATGCATTGTCAGAATTAAAATCTCAATTTCAGGTGCTGCCTCTTTCAAATGCCCGGTTGCGACGAGTCCATTTTGCCCGGGGGGCATATTTAAATCCATCAGCACTACATCAGGCTTAAGCTGAAGCGCCTTTTGAACTGCTTCCGCCCCATCAGACGCTTCTCCAATCACTTCCATATTCTCCTGCGCATTAATCAGCATCGTTAATCCTGAACGTACAATCGTATGATCATCCGCAATTAACACCCGAATTTTCATCCCTACTCCCCCTGACGGTTTGTACTGACTATACTGCAAATTTTCCAATACAGCTGTTCAATTCCCCTGCGAGACGGTTCAATGCTTCCGCTGTTTCCGTAATGTCTTCCATCGATGCGAACTGCTCTTCGGATGCGGATGCGATGTTTTGCGACATATCGCACGATGTAGTCGCAATGTGCGCCATCTCCTCGACAGAAGCCATAATTTGTTCAGAACCTGCTGACATCTCCTGTGCTACCGCTGACATCTCCTGCATCTGCAGCGAAACACTTTCAATGGAGGCCTGAATATGATCAAATATACGCCCGACTTCCTGAACTGTCTGCATTCCTTGCTCGGTTTCCGTAATACCTGCTCCCGTAGCATGCACAGCTTCCTCTGTTCGCTCCTGAATCGCTTCAATCAAACGTTGGATTTGCTCAGCCGATGAAGCAGTTTGATCAGCCAGCTTGCGAATCTCTCCGGCTACGACTGCAAATCCTTTCCCCGCCTCCCCAGCACGTGCCGCTTCGATTGCAGCGTTGAGCGACAGAAGGTTCGTCTGAGAAGAAATCCGGGCAATTAACTGCAAGATTTCCCCAATCTTCATGGAATCCTTTTGCAATTCTGCCATGACCGCATACGTATGATGAGCGCCTGATTTGATTGAATTCATCTGCTTGACTGCCTGTACGACCGATTCGTGTCCACTTCGTGCCTGTTCACTCATTTCTACTGACGTACTGGCGATCATAGAAGAGGCATCAGCGACGCGCTGAACGCCCACCGTCATTTCCTGCATTGCATGAGAATTTTCGCTTGATGCTCTCGTTTGCACCTCCGCACCGCTCGCTACTTGCTGAATCGATTCCGCAATCTGCTGCGATGCCTGTGTCGTTTCTTCTGCTACCACATACATCTGCCCAGCTGACTGCGAAACAGCGTCTGCACCTTGCTTAATCTCTGTAATGATGCCACGCATACTCAACGTAATATGATCGAATACACGTGCCATATCTCCAATCTCATCGGGACGCTGTACTAGTTCCTTCGGTACGTCCGTCTGAAAATCCCCCGCTGCCAACTTCTCCCCATGCTGTACAGCCTGCTCAATGGGACGTGTAAGACTACGTATGATCCATATAATTACGAGTGTTAGAATAAGCAGGCCCACTGCGCCCACTACTACGATGGTATACAGCATTTCATTCGAGTCTGCTAGTACTTCATCTGTCGGAACATTAATAACGTAAGACCAGGAGTTTTCTTCCTGTCCGGTTTTGATCGGAAGTATCGTACGGAAAATATTCGCCTCTTTATCAAACTCTTCATACACTCTTCCCTGCTCGATAGCGCTAATAATAAGCGGCAGGTTTTTTACATCTTTGCGGTCTCGTACATTTTTCCCTACTAATTCCTGCTTCGGGTGGGCAACATATGTCCCATTATGAGAGAGAATTGCCCCAAACCCGGTCTCATAAATCTTTACAGCTTTGTTTTGCTGCTGTAAGGATTCAAGTGACATATCAATACCAACGATCCCGAGGAATTTTCCATCTAGTATAATTGGGACCGAAACAGTTGTGATGAGCGTATCCTTGCCGGCTATTGAATAAACATACGGATCAAGCAGCACTTCCTTGCCAGTGTGCTTTGGAATAAAAAAATCCGGGCCATCCTTCTCATTCGCATAACCAGTACATGCTTCTACAGCTATATGACCTCCCTGACGTGTCCAATATGGAATAAAGCGTCCAGTCTGATCATGCGCTGCCTTCCCTGCATATTCTCGGTCTCTGCCATCCAACTGATTCGGCTCCCATACTGTATAAATACTAAGGATCTGACTGTTCTGCTTAAGCACATCTTGCAGAACAGCATTATATGCATCACGGGATACGATGTTTGCTTTTTTCATGCCTTCAAATGTCTGAGCCACTGTCTTAGAAATATTCAGACTATTATTAAGTGTCTTTTCGGCCTGTGCAGCTTTTTCAGCAGCAATCGACATAGCTAGATTCTCTGATTCAGCAATCGCTTTTGTTCTCGTTTCCATTGCAATTAGACTGATCATCGATACGACAATAATGGTGACTGTACTCATAATCATCAGAAGTATTTTGGCTCGCAATCTCATATTTCCCATCTCCTCATCCACTGTAAAATCGTGTATAAGGAGAGTATCACAAAATTAGGAACAATCTTCCATAAGGGTACTCCCCACATCCCCTCGGGATAATTCCCTATGTCACAGTTGCATATTCCCTACTTTATCCCCGCTGATTCATAATCAGCCATCGGTACATACGTGTTTTCCCTAACCGGGATATAGGTGTGAATAGAAGTTCCACTTCCTTGCTGCGAGCGAATGACTACTTGTCCATGCAGCAAAGTAGCACGTTCCTGCATACTGAACATACCAATTCCACCGCCACCTTCCTTGAAAATACGACTTGCATCGAAGCCGCATCCATAATCTTGTACGGTCATATGAATATGCTCATCTTTGTGGATCAGGGTAATATCGATTACATCTGTACCCGAATATTTTACCGCATTCGTAAGTGCTTCCTGGCAAATGCGGTATAATGCGGTTTCAATTTCCGGGGCAAGTCGCCCACGAATGCCATCTACTTGCAGCGTAATTTGAATTCGATATGTCTCACGGCAGCGAGTGATGTAAGAACGAAGTGCCGGAATAAGCCCAAGATCATCAAGAGTGCTCGGGCGGAGCTGTGTTGCAATCTCTTTCACTTCTGTCATCGCCTGCCCTACCATGCTCTCGGTATCCTGTAACACTTCTTTCATCTGCTGATCTTCTATGCCCCGCTTCGTCATTTTCAATCTCACAATGATGCTGTATAAAGCCTGTCCGACTCCATCATGCAGTTCGCGTGATACACGCTTGCGCTCATCTTCCTGAGCCTGCATAACTAACGTCGTCATTTTTTTCTCGCTTTCTTGCAATTTCTCTGCCGTTTCCTGCCATTTTATCTCCACTTCTTCTTTCTCTTCATACACCTGCTGGAACTGTGGGTAGAAGATGCCTTTCAGCAAAAAGAAGTAGCCGAAAAACTTGTATACATGCCCAACTAAATTCTCAATGTCATCCACTTTTTTGTAGAGCGTAAACGCTACCTCGCCAATCAAAATAAAGCAAATACCCGTCATCACAACAAGCAGGTCGCCACTCTTATTCTTTTTATAATACCTCCAGAGCAAAACGACATTGCCAATATGAAGCAGACTAATCGAGTATTCAAGGATAAGCTTCAGCGGCGTAACCCCTTGTCCCTCTTTTACAAGTAAAGGAAAATCCGTGATGAAATAAGCAACCGCAATGAGGACAAACGCCATATATACACAAGCAAAAAGTAACAATCTGATTCGCGATTGCAAAAAAGAAACCTTATTAAAATCTTTGTAGAGAATAAACGTAAGTCCGATACTTTCTGTCGTTCGTGCTGCAATCCATAACCAGGTCGCCCGCGCCACCGCATATCTCTCATCAAAAAAAGGCATTCCTTTAAATGCAAACGTATGGAGAAGATCGAATACTCCTACACATAAAAACACAATACCAATTAGGAAATAGCTTCGATTTTGATTATGCGAATACGTCAGCCATGCCTGCATGAAAATTGAAAAAGAAACAAAGATACTGAAAAATTCTAAAGAAGTATGTGAGACAAGGAAGTGTGATCGATCATAAAACGAAAAATGATGCATAGGATGCAAGTTAATGATAAGAAAAATAATAACCCCCATCCCTATCCATATACCTGTTTTTCTCTCCTGCCTTTTTACCAGGATTTCATTCATTATGAGAACTCCCTCTTTGTAAATCTGTTGTTATTCTATTTCTTCATTTTAGTAGTCTATTAGCAAAAAAGAAAGTCTTTCTCCCTAATCCATTCGACTTTTCTCGCCATTATATGCAAAAGAGACCTGCCCAATTATGACAGATCTCCTACTTTCCTAGCCCAATTTCACTTTTGCAAATTTTCGTTTGCCGACTTGTACAATCATACCATCTTCTACGGCTACATGATCATCAACCGACTCGACTTTTTCTTCATTAATCTTGACAGCTCCCTGCTGCACCATGCGACGCGCTTCACCGTTCGTTGGCACCAGCTCAAGTACAGACAATAGTTTTACAATCCACAGCTTGCCATCCTCGAGTTCAGCTATCGCTACCTCTTTTTCCGGGATATCAGTCGGCAGAGCACGCTGCTGGAATACCGTTTTGAAATGGTTCTCTGCTTCATTGGCAGCCTCCTCACCGTGATACATCTGTACGAACGTACGCGCCAAACGCATTTTTGCATCGCGTGGGTGGATGGAACCATCGGCAAGCCCTTGTTGTAGTTCGGTCAGTTCTTCAAGTGTGATATCTGTTGCCAGCTCGTAGTATTTGACCATCAACTCATCTGGAATTGACATCGCTTTGCCGTAAATTTCGTTCGGTGCTTCACTAATGCCGATATAGTTGCCAAGGCTTTTGCTCATCTTCTGTACGCCATCAAGCCCTTCAATAATTGGCATCGTAATCGCACACTGTTGTTCCTGACCGTATTCTTTCTGTAACTGGCGTCCCATCAGCAGATTAAACTTCTGGTCTGTTCCACCAAGCTCAACGTCACTCTCAAGTGCCACGGAATCATAGCCTTGCATAAGCGGATAGAAAAACTCATGAATGCTGATCGGCAGGTTGTTCGTGTAGCGCTTCTCAAAATCATCGCGCTCAAGCATGCGTGCTACAGTTGTTTTAGCCGCCAGTGTTACAACATCAGCGAACGTCAGCGGTGCCAGCCATGTGCTGTTGTAGTTTACTTCGATTTTATCAATATCAAGAATTTTGGCGAACTGTTCCACGTATGTCGCCGCATTCACCTTTACTTCTTCTTCTGTCAGCGGCTTGCGCGTCTCTGACTTGCCGGTCGGGTCACCGATGCGGCCCGTAAAGTCGCCAATGAGAATCTGCACCGTATGACCCATCTCTTGGAACTGGCGTAGCTTGTGCAACACTACCGTATGTCCAACATGAATATCAGGTGCGGACGGATCAAGTCCAAGCTTTACTTTCAATGGTACGCCAGTTGCTACCGAACGTTCCACCTTTTTACGCATTTCTTCTTCCGGCACGATCTCGGCCACACCACGGCAGATAATAGCCATTTGGCGGTCAACTTCCTGCTTCTGCTCATCTGTCAGTACAATTTTTGTTTGCTCTTGACTCATTTTTTTCCCTCGCAATCATAAGTTAGATAAAAATAAAAAAAGCCCGCCCCCAAAAAGGGACGAGCTAGCTCGCGGTACCACCCTTACTTGAGGACAAGCCTGTCCTCCACTCATCTGATAACGGCCGCTGGTATGCGCCCGTCCACCTAATCGGCGGAATCACTCCTGCACTGTACTTCACCTGTCTGCAAGGACCGATTCGCAGCTTCCATCGGCTCTCTGATGCTCCTTATACAGACTGCTACTGCGGTGCATTCACTGTGACATATAGCTATAATCATAACTGTTACTCCCATCATAACGAAAAATCGTCACGAAAAGCAACCTTTATCCGTATGAAACGTCTTTATGATATAATGTTCCTGTTATAGGTAAGGGGGAATTCCATGGATAAACAAAGCGGTTCTGCGAACACGCCCGAAGAACCGAAGAAAAAGAAAAAAAGTGCCTGGAAAAGCATTCTACTTGTATTGCAGATCGGCACCATTCTCTTTTTTATGGGTGTTCTATTTGCCGGTGCAGCAGCGGCCGGCTATGTCGCGTCGCTTGTTAAAGACGATCCGGTTCGTAGTTACGATGAGATTCATCAAAAAATCTCAACAAACAACTTAACCGGCTTCGCATATTTTGCAGACAAGACGCTTATTGGTCAGCTTATTACAACAGAAGACAGGCGCCTTGTCTCACACACAGAGGTATCGCCTCACCTGATTGATGCCATTATTTCTACTGAAGACAAATATTTTTATGAACACAAGGGTATTGTCCCATCTGCGATTGCTCGGGCTGGCATCCAGCAGATCACCGGCGCTCCAGTTCAGACCGGGGGAAGTACACTGACCCAACAGCTCGTTAAACAAACGATTCTTTCGCCTGAGCAAACAATGCAGCGAAAATTTCGCGAGATGTTTCTCGCTTTGCGCGTAGAACGCATGTTTACGAAAGACCAAATTCTTGACGCCTATATCAATAAGATGTATTTCGGCAAAAATGCGAATGGTTCTAATGTATATGGCGTACAGGCTGCAGCCAAGGGGATTTTTGGGGTTGATGCGAAAGACCTGAACATTCCACAAGCTGCCTATCTAGCCGGGATGCTGCAAGCTCCTTCTTCGTACATTCCATTTAAGAACATCAAGAAAAATGGTCTTAAACTCGGCAAAGAGCGACAGAAGCTTGTATTGAGCCGCATGCTAGAAAACGGAAAAATTACAAAGCAAGAATACGATGAAGCGATTGCGTACGATATTGAGGCACACTTAGCTAAACCATCGCGCAAAGCATTTGAGAAGTACCCATATTTAATGATGGAAATTGAACAACGGGCCGCTGAACTGCTCGTTGAACAGGACATTGCCAAAAATCCGGATCTTAAAAAAGAATCGTTCAACAAGCTTGTCGAGGAAAAACGGATTGCTGTACGCCAGGGCGGGTACCACATCTACACGACCATTAACAAAAATGTGTATGAAAAAATGCAGCAAATCGCAGCAAATCCCGCGAACTTCGGACCAGATCGGCCAGCCATTGACGGCAAGCCTATGCCTGAACAAGTCGGCGGAATTCTCATCAACAACAAGACTGGTGCAATTCTCGGCATGATGGAAGGCCGTAATTTTGAAACAGAAAAAACAAATCATGTGACGGCACTTCGTCAGCCGGGCTCTACAATCAAACCGCTTGCCGTATACGGACCAGCCATTGAAGAAGGCATCGTATCACCAAGTTCAACGGTAGTGGATGAAGAAACGGTCTTCCCAGGTGGCTATACACCAAAAAATGCGAATAACACGTTTAAAGGCCCTGTTACGGTACGCGATGCGCTGAAGTGGTCCCGCAACGTGCCTGCAGTTAAAGTTTATTTCAAAACTGGCGTTCGCAAGTCGCTTAGCTACGTGAAAAAAATGGGGGTAACTTCGCTTGTAGATAGTGATTATTACTTACCAAGTGCACTTGGCGGCCTTACATATGGGATCTCTGTAGAAGAGATGACGAATGCGTATGCCACATTTGCCAACGAAGGACAATTTGTCGATGCGTATTTAATCCAACGCATTGAAAATAGTGACCACGAAGTCGTATATGAACACAAAGCGAAGCCTGTTCCCGTATTCTCGCCACAAACAGCCTTGCTTGTAACCGATATGCTCCGGGATGTTATCTCAAGCGGCACAGGTACACGCGTACTCCGTTCTATCAACGGCCACGATGTAGCGGGTAAAACTGGAACAACGCAGGATGAGCGAGACAAATGGTTTGTCGGCTATACGAAAGACATATCCCTTGGTGTATGGGTTGGGTACGACAAAAAATACAAGTTGTATCAAAGTTCTTTTGAAGATGCTCAAAAAATCTGGGGGAAAATTTTCAGTTCAGTACTTGGTACTAATCCACAGCTTTCTCCTGTTGAAAACGTAATGGGAAGACCAGACGGTGCAGCAGACAAAGGAATCTATAATGCTGACCTCGCCGCCTCCCACAATCCGAGTTCATACGGGAAAAAGGAAGAGCCGAAAAAACAAGAGACCAAACCGGATACTGCGAATAGTCAGGACAAAACGAATACGGATGTCAAAACACCGAATGGTACAGATACTGCCAAAGATCCAGAGCAGCAAAAAACAGACGGTTCCAACACTACCGAGAAAAATTCGGAAACACGTCCGAAAGATCCAGATAAACCGGTCACATCCAAGCCAGGACACAAAAACGACTCAACCGCTAAGCCTGACGATAAAAAAACAGAGCACAAAAAAGAAGCTACAAAAACTGAGCAATAAGCAAAAAAAGAGACCGGGATTCCGGTCTCTTTTTTATACTTCCTCTTCTGCTCTTAGTCTTCCATCGTAGACAAGTCACCTGTTGGCAGTCCAAGCTCCCATGCTTTCAGTACACGGCGCATGATTTTACCGGAACGTGTTTTTGGCAGCTTATCACGCACTTCAATCTCACGCGGAGCTGCGTGTGCAGCAAGACCAACTTTTACGAACTGGCGAATCTCTGCTAACAGTTCTTCTGATTGTTCATAACCATCACGCAGCGCAATAAAGGCCTTAATGATCTCGCCGCGTACAGGGTCCGGTTTACCGATAACACCAGCTTCCGCAACAGCCGGATGCTCGACAAGCTTGCTCTCTACTTCGAACGGACCAACCCGCTCACCCGCTGTCATAATTACGTCATCTACGCGACCCTGGAACCAGAAATATCCTTCTTCATCCATGTAAGCCGAGTCACCCGATACATACCAGCCTTCCAAGCGGAAGTACTCTTCATATTTAGCTGGATTATTCCAGACACGGCGCATCATAGACGGCCAGCCGGTCTTGATTGCCAGATTACCCATACGATTCGGCGGCAGTTCATTTCCTTCATCGTCAACAATCGCTGCTACAATGCCTGGGAATGGCTTACCCATAGAACCTGGCTTCACATCCATGGTTGGATAATTACAGATTAACTGCCCACCTGTCTCTGTCATCCACCATGTATCGTGAATGCGTTTATCAAAAACTTTTGCGCCCCAATATACGACTTCTGGATTAAGCGGCTCTCCTACGCTGAGCACGTGGCGCAGACTCGACAGATTAAACTGCTTCACCAGCTCATCGCCCGCCCCCATCAGCATGCGGAATGCAGTTGGCGCACTGTACCATACCGTAACTTTATATTTCTCAATTGTAGAATACCAGTCCTGTGGAGTAAAACGGCCACCGCGAATCACATTCGTTACACCATTGAGCCATGGACCAAAGATACCGTAGGACGTGCCAGTCACCCAGCCTGGGTCTGCTGTGCACCAGTATACATCGGAATCTTGAAGATCAAGCACCCACTTCGCTGTCTGATAATGCTGGATCATCGCGTTGTGTACATGGAGAATTCCCTTTGGCTTGCCTGTAGAGCCGGATGTATAGTGAAGAATGAGACCATCTTCCCGGTCTACCCATTGAATCTCAAAATCAGCAGAAGCCTGCTCCATTTCTTTCTCATAACTAATCTGACCTTCTGCAAGTTCGCCATTTTCTCCGAACAGAATGACATGCTTAAGTGCCGGGAGTTCACTAACCGGAACACGGGACAGAAGATCCGGTGTCGTGATGATCGCTACTGCTTCACTATCTTCAAGACGATCGCGTACCGCCCCCTCCATAAACGCCTCAAATAACGGGCCAACAATCGCACCCACTTTAATCGTACCGAGAACGCTTACATAAAGCTCCGGCGTACGCGGCATAAAAACAAATACACGGTCACCTCTCTGAATGCCGTATTTGCGAAGCACGTTCCCGAACTTATCAGAAAGCGTTTTCAACTCTTGGAATGTATATTGTTCGTCCCGTGATGCATCACTGTAATAAAGAGCCGTTTTGTTTTCGAGAGGGGTTCCTATATGGCGATCAATTACTTCATACGCCATATTTACTTTATTTGTTGTATACCAACTGAATTGCTTTTCTACATCTTGCCACGAAAAATTCTTGTATGCTTCCTCGTATGCTGGCATGTTGTATCCTTCACCTGTAACCGGAAACACTTTCTTTTGGATCATCTCATTCATCAAACCAAGCTCCTCTCCCTTATTACTATATTTTTATTCCGTGGACTACATATTCCTTTCTATGAAAGCCCTTTCTTGTTTTAGATTATATCAAATAGTCTGTCTTATTGGCAATCCCTAGCTTTTTCTGGAATTATTCAGTGAAAATTAACGATTTTTCCTTTGCTTTTGTGATATGGTAATAACAGATACAACTGTTATATTACAGAGATAGGTGTGGAGAATAATGAACCATTATAAAACATATTATGAGTTAACCTGCGAGAAGTCATCTGGAACACTTACACTAGAAGGACCGGTTAAACCGGAACGCATTCTTTCTCTCTCCATGGATGAAGGACTGAAAGCATTCCGTAGGCCACATGAACAGCAAAAGGCACTGGCAAACATCGCCAATCTTCCAGAAAGTCGTGTCATTCTCGCTGTCCATGAGGAGACCATTATCGGGTATGTTACCTTTCTATATCCCGACCCGATGGAACGCTGGTCACAGGCAAATATGGACAACCTTCTTGAACTCGGAGCCATTGAGGTATCCTCTCACTTCCGCCATCAGCATGTGGGAGAAGACATGCTTGCACTTGCTTTCCGCGACGATGCAATGGAAGACTATATTGTATTTACAACCGAATATTACTGGCATTGGGATCTGAAGGGAACCGGACTTGATGTATGGGCTTACCGTAAAATCATGGAGAAAGTAATGGCATCTGTCGGTCTGCAGTGGTTTGCAACAGATGATCCAGAGATTTGCTCTCATCCAGCTAACTGTATGATGGCCCGCATCGGATCACGTATTTCGCTAGACTCTATGGAGGCTTTTGATCGCATTCGTTTTCAAAATCGTGCTATGTATTAAAAATTTCTTTCTATTCCCCCTCAATATGGAATAAAATGATAGATAAAAAGAGAGCTAGGGGAGGATTGTACCATGCTTGTGGAAGATATCATGAGGCGTGACGTGATTACGGTTGCACCGACGGATTCCATTCGTCTTGCACTGCTGAAAGTTCATCAATACCGCATTCGCCATATTCCCGTTGTGGAAGATGGCAGGCTGGTTGGCATTATTTCAGATCGCGATGTACGAGATGCATGTCCCTCTATTATTAGTGCACCACATGACGATGATGATCAAATCATGAATACAGCCGTATCCGCTATTATGCGCAAAGATGTCATTACCGCTCATCCACTCGATTTTGTGGAAGAAGCTGCGCTTGCTCTTTATGATAACCGGATCGGTTCTCTTCCTGTTGTCACTGATGGTGATGAACTGATCGGAATTTTAACGGAAACGGATATTCTTTATACACTTGTCGAATTAATGGGTGTACATTACCCAAGCTCTCACATCGAAATAGAAGTAGACGATCAGATTGGTATACTAGCGGACGTCTCCCAAATTTTCAAAGAAGCGAGCTGCAGTGTCACAAGTGTGCTCGTTTTCCCTGGAAAACATCTTGGAAAAAAGAATCTGGTATTTCGTGTACAGACCATTAATCCGCGCCATGTAACTGACAAAATCGAAGAGGCTGGTTATCATATCGTCTGGCCTCGGAAGTTAGAGGAATTGTCATGAAAAGAAAAACTGCCTTTATTCATAGCAACGACTACTTAAACTACAATTTTAATGATGACCATCCATTCAACCAGAAACGCATCGCGATGACGATTGATCTGCTGCGGATGATGAATCTGCTCGAAGATGGTGATTTCGTCGCACCGCGTATGGCAGAAGATGACGAGTTAGCCCTCATCCATGATCGTCAGTATATTGAGGTTGTAAAAGAAGCGGGGCATTCCGAACAAACACCCGCAATTGCCGCAAGCTTCGGCATCGGGACCGAAGACTGCCCGGCGTTTGTCAATATGCATGAAGCAACAGCGCTTGCAGTCGGGGGTACATTGCGTGCTGCCGAGCTTGTGATGTCCGGCGAATACCAGCACGCTGTCAATCTAGCCGGGGGGCTGCACCACGGGTTCCGTGGGCGTGCTTCTGGCTTCTGCATTTACAATGACTGCTCGGTTGCCATTGCCTATCTGCGTCAGAAATATGATGCACGCGTATTGTATATCGATACGGATGCACACCATGGTGATGGTGTGCAGTGGGCTTTTTATGATGATCCGAATGTGCTTACCCTGTCCTTCCATGAAACTGGTAAGTATCTGTTCCCTGGCACCGGCAACATTACCGAGCGAGGAGACGGTCAAGGCTACGGCTTCTCGGTAAATGTCCCGCTGGATGCGTTTACGGAAGATGATTCGTGGTTAGAAACGTATTACAAGGTCTTACCTACTGTTGCACGCGGTTTTAAGCCTGATATTATCTTGACGCAAAATGGCTGTGATGCACATACGTTTGATCCGCTTACTCACCTTTCGACGACGATGCGCATCTATCAGGAAATTCCGCGTCTTGCCCGTGATCTCGCGGACGAGCTTTGCGATGGTCGCCTGATTGCCACAGGCGGAGGTGGGTATGATATTTGGCGGGTTGTCCCACGTGCATGGAGTTTATTGTGGGCCGAACTGTCTGGACAGGTCGTTCCACAGGATACACGAATTCCGCAAGCATGGATTGATAAGTATCAGACAGAAAGTCCGGTACAGCTTGCACCAACAATGTTCGATCCAGAAGGAATTTTCCCGGCGATTCCACGCCGTCAAGAGATTACGACCAAAAACAAGAATACGGTTGAAAAAGCACTGCTTTATTGTCCAAAAGGGTAAAAGAAAGAGGCTGTTCCAAAGCCAGAACATGGCGAACGGAACAGCCTCCTTATTTTTATAGATGTGCAAGCATATTCTTCACAATATGGAACGAACGCTCCGAAGCAAGTTTCGTGAATTCCGGGAAGTTGACATGTGCGGAGCCGTCTGCCTTATCGGACATAGCCCGGATGATGACAAAAGGTACTTTGTTCATATGACACACTTGCGCAACAGCTGCGCCTTCCATTTCGGTGCAGGAACCGTGCATCGTTTCGTACAGGTCACGCACAAGTTCACGATTGGCGACAAATTGGTCGCCTGAGAGGATGCGGCCTGTCCGTGTTTTACTATGAGACACTTGCTCGCTTGCTTTTACAGCTGCCTCAATCAGCTGCGGATCCGCTACAAATATCGATACATCTGTAAACGGAATAACCCCTTTCGGAAACCCAAGCGGTGTTACGTCCATATCATGGTGCTGGCAGTCCGTTGAGACGACAATGTCCCCGATTTCAAGGTCAGGATGCAGGGCGCCTGCTACACCGGTGAAGATGACCGAATCAACTCCAAATGCGTCGATCAAAATCTGCGTGCAGATGCTGGCATTGACTTTCCCAACACCGCATTTACAAAGAACGACCTGTTTACCTTCCCATGTTCCTTCGTAATACGTAATGCCCGCTTTCTGTGTCTCTCCTATCAGCTCCATACCTTCTTTATACAAGGCGATTTCTTCGTCCATCGCTCCAATAATTCCAATTTTCATCGTTACTTCCCCTTATTCCGTATCGTTATTATGATCTGCTTCAGCCCGTGTAGATTGGCGCTCCTCTATGCGGTGCGGCAGCAGCACAATATGATGTTCGACTTTCTCATTGTTCATATATTTGGTCAAAAGACGCATCGCAACCGCTCCAATATCATACATCGGCTGCACAACCGTCGTCAGACGCGGACGCACCATCTCTGCCAGGCGAATATTATCAAACCCGATCACTTCCATATCTTCCGGCACACGCAGTCCCCGGTCCTGCAAACCATGAATGACTCCGACAGCCATCTCATCGCTCGCCGCAAAAATCGCAGTTGGCTGTTCAACAAGTGAGAGGAACTGCTCCACCGCTGCGATCCCAGATTCATAATGAGTATCTCCATTATATACATAGCTATCCTTAAGCATAATTCCTGCTTCGTCCAACGCTTTCTTATACCCTTCAAATCGGCGCATGCCCCAAAGCGGATCAACAAGTGGACCGGTTACCATCGCCACGCGTTTGTGCCCGCGCTCCAGCAAAAATCGGGTCGCATCGTATCCAGCTTCGTAATGACTAATATCGACAGACGGAAGCTGTCCTGTCGGATCTTTCGTACCGGCCAGTACAATCGGTACAGAAGCGGTTGTAAACACTTGCATATGGTTCTCGGTAATCTCCCGGCCCATGAAAATAATTCCATCTACCTGCTTCTCGAGCAGCGTATTTGTCAGATGCAGTTCACGTTCAATTCGTTCGTCCGAATCACATAAAATAATGTTGTATTTATACATGCTGGCAATATCGTCAATCCCGCGTGCTAGCTCAGCAAAAAACGGGCTTGCGATATCTGGGATCACAACGCCAATTGTTGTCGTACGCTTGCTTGCTAAGCCACGAGCTACCGCATTTGGTCGATAGCCCAGCTGCTCAATTGCTCCCAGCACTTTTTTTCGAGTTGATGGTTTCACATTCGGATTGCCATTGACAACACGGGACACGGTTGCCATTGATACTCCAGCTTCTCGCGCTACATCATAGATAGTTACTGGCAAAGTTAACTCCTCCTACCGCTTTTTACCACATTATGGTTTTCAGTCGTTTTCATAATTTTTCATTTATCATATTACAAAATGCTCTGAAATACAATTGTCCGTCATATAAAAAAGCACGAGGAGATATGCGCGATATAGTACGTGAAAAAAGCCGTCGGAAGGTCCCGACGGCTTGCATGAACGCACATGATTTATACAGTCTATTTGTCCTATCGCACGATCGTTGCATTCTCATGGTAGAGACCGGATGCACGCAATCCTGTGAGGAATTCATTGAACTGTGGAATGTCAAGCTGCTGTTTAGCATCGGACAGGGCAACAGCCGGGTCTGGATGCACTTCGACCATGACACCGTCTGCACCGACAGCGAGCGCTGCTTTTGCTGTTGGCAGCAGTAGATCACGACGACCTGTAGAGTGTGTTACATCGACGAATACTGGCAGATGCGTCTCCTGCTTTAGGATCGGCACAGCCGAGATATCAAGCGTGTTGCGGGTTGCTTTTTCGTATGTGCGAATGCCGCGCTCACATAGCATAACCTGCGAGTTCCCACCGGATACGATGTACTCTGCAGCATGAATGAATTCTTCAATTGTAGCAGACAAGCCACGTTTCAGTAGAACCGGCGTTTTCACACGGCCCGCTGTTTTAAGCAGCTCAAAGTTTTGCATGTTACGTGCACCGATCTGAATAACATCGAGGTACTCTTCTGCCATTTCAATATCAGCTGGCGTCACAATCTCACTCACGACGATTAAGCCAAGTTCATCAGCTACACGACGCAAAATTTTGAGACCTTCTACGCCAAGACCCTGGAAGTCGTATGGAGAAGTTCGCGGCTTAAACGCGCCACCGCGTAAAAGCGTAATGCCGTTCGCCTTCAACGTTTCGCCTACTTGACGAACTTGTTCATATGATTCAACGGAACATGGACCTGCAACCAGCAGCGGTTCTTTTCCGCCCACTTCTACCGGTCCAAGCTTAACGATCGTATCTTCCTGCTTCTTCTTGCGACTGACGAGCAATGCTTTGCGGTTGTCGTCTTTTTGCAATTCAAGAGAGGCACTGAAGATTTGTTTAAACAAGTGCTGGATTGTACTATCCTCAAACGGACCTTTGTTGTTCTCGAGAATGAGATTCAGCATTTGACGTTCGCGTTCTGGATCAAAGCGGTTAACCCCTTGCTTTAACTTCAATTTCCCGATTTCCTGAACAAGCTCAGCACGCTTGTTGATTAGTCCTAGAATCTCCAGATTCACCTCGTCAAGGTTGCTACGCAGTTGTTCCAGCTTTTCGTTGCTCATCTTCTCTCCACCTCTTGTTCTTTATTATCAGATAATTTTCACAAAATATTTTAAAGAGTATTATAGCTTATTCTTTTGCCTTTGTCAGCTTTTCTTTGCACACGATAAAAGGATTTAGTCGTTTTATCGCGAATATAATACGACATTCCCTGTTCGAAAACTGAAGGAGTTGCAAGATATGTGTGAAGAACAAACTAATCAAATTTTTGCGCTTGATATCGGAACGCGCAGCGTAGTCGGTCTCCTTGTCGAGCCAGATGCGTCAGGCAAATTCCGTTTGCTTGGCTACGAACGTGAAGAACACGTAGAGCGTTCCATGCTCGATGGTCAAATTCATGACGTTGTGGCAGTAGCTGATGTAATTAGCCGTGTCAAACAACGACTCGAGCAAAAACTGAATGTCAAATTGACACATGTCGCTGTAGCAGCGGCAGGTCGTTCCCTTCATACACAACGTATGGAAACTGCACGTGACATTACAGGGGCAGGACAGATCACCCGTAATGATATTATATCCCTTGAACTGACCGCTGTACAACAAGCCCAGCATATTCTCGCAGAACAGCATAAAGCCAATGATTTTACCCAGTATTACTGTGTAGGCTACAGTGTTGTAAATTACGTACTTGATGGTCAGATCATCGGCAGCCTGATGGATCAGCGCGGTCATGAAGCAAAAGTCGATGTGATTGCCACCTTCCTGCCACGCGTCGTTGTCGATTCGCTAGTCGCGGCGCTCAAACGGGCCGGACTTGAAATGCTCGCGCTTACTCTTGAACCGATCGCAGCAATTAATGTACTTGTACCATCAACGATGCGCCGTCTGAATGTCGCCCTCGTTGATATTGGTGCCGGTACATCCGATATCGCAATTACTGGAGAAGGTACAGTGAGTGCATACGGCATGGTGCCAACGGCCGGTGACGAAATTACTGATGCACTAAGTCAGGCATATCTCCTCGATTTTAATGTTGCGGAAGAACTGAAACGACGCCTATCTTCAGAAGAAGAGGTTATCTTCTCCGACATTCTCGGTATGGAATATCAGTGTCCAAGCACTGAAGTAATTGAAAAAATTGATGCGGACATTCAGCATCTCGCTTCCTTAATCAGCGAGCGTATTCTTACTCTGAACGGCAAGGTACCACAAGCTGTCATGTTGATTGGTGGCGGAAGCCTGACACCGAATCTTACGAAAAAAGTGGCAGAACTACTGGAACTTCCAGCTGCTCGTGTAGCAGTACGCGGCACCGAAGCGATTCAAACCTTCACCGATAAGAACGAGTTATCCGGGCCAGAGTTTGTTACACCGCTCGGCATTGCAGTAGCAGCTCAGCTACATCCGATCAAATATTTGACTGTGTATCTCAATGACGAGCCGGTGCGTGTATTTGATCTAAAAGAAATGACAGTTGGTGATGTGCTTCTGTATGCAGGTATTGATCTAAAACGCCTGCACGGCCGCCCAGGGCTCGCCATGACCGTACATATTAACGGACGTATGCGCATCATTCCGGGTGCGCACGGCAGCGCACCAACCCTGCTCCTTAATGGAGAGGAAACTCATCTTGATACACCGGTTCAGCCGGAAGACCAAATTACGTTTCGTGCCGGAACAGACGGAGAGACTGCATCAGCCCGTCCGATTGATCTGGCTGACAATGTAGATACATTAGACGTAACACTTAACGATACACCACTCTCCCTCTCTCCGTTCGTCACGATTAACGGAGAACGCGCAGAATGGACCACACCTCTCAATGATCGAGATGAGGTGACGATTCATCTGCCACATACGCTGCGCGATGTGCTGTCTGCAGCGAATCAGCTTCGAGCAGAAATGGACATTCAGAAGGCAGCTTTTACGATTAATGGGCGGACCATGACCTATGCATACTGTCCATACGCCTTTATTGTTAACGGAGAGTCGGTAACACTTGATGACCCAATTCACCGTGGCGACCGGATTATGTTTGACCGTCAGGCAGTAAGACTTCCTTCCATCCAGGAGATGCTGCCAACTGAAGAAATTACAGAGCTTGCGACAACGATTACGTTTAACGGCAAAGTTATTCGTATTCCTTCAAGCGAGACGGAAGTGTTGATGGACGGGGAACGAGTCGAGATGTCCGATCCTATTCACGCCGATGCCGAGATTGTCGTAAAGGTGCGCTTTAAGCGCGAGCCTGTATTCAGTGATGCGTTCCGTTATGTAGATGATAATCTCCATGCTTCTGATCCTGGCAAAACACTTGTGACGACGATTAATGGTGAACCTGCTTCATTCCAGGACCCGGTTCATACTGGAGACGTGTTGGAATTTCGTTGGGAGTAGTGGGGGGATAGTGGCAAAATGCAGACTGTTCTTTTCGGCAGGGAAATCTAAACTGTCCGCTTAGTCTATGTCCGGGTGGACAGGTCAAACATCTGGGTATTTCGATGATGGAGACAATGACCTGTCTGGTTCACCCGGACATAGACACGCTGGGTGCGAAAAGAAAGGTCATGTCATTTTGCCACCATCCCCCACGATGTTTTGATAAAACCTAAAACCACAAAAAGAAGCTGTGGCTTGCGCCGCAGCTTCTTTTCATTTTTAACATCCTGATTATACAGCGTTCTTGCTTAAGTTGTCCTGCGTGATATTCCAATGCGATGCGTGCCATGCCACAGTTCCATTCTTTACATACAGTACCTGTGGCGATTCGTGCTTAACCCCAAAACGTTCGGCAATTTCGTTCGATACCGGACGTGCTGTTTGCACGATTATGATCGCCCATGGCTTTGCTGCGCTGCTGTCTGCGTACTTCATAAACTCATCATGCGCCTGTGTGCTGATTGGACATGTAGTGCTATGTTTAAACAAAATAGCTTCGGGGTTTTCCTGTAAAAACTGATCAAGTTCTTGAGTGTTTGTTAGTTCTTTCATCTCGCAATCTCCTCTCGTAAATCATACTGATCTTCTTTACCCATATTACCTGTTTGTACCCGTCTAGGAAATAGCTGAGTTGCTCTATTGTGCAGTTTGCCTGACCACCGCTGTAAGCGCATAACGTAAGGTACTCCCGCCTTACACGGGGATAAACATTCTCTTGTCCTCCGTCAAAAATATGTGTGCTGTTTTCAGTGTGTCCAAACTTTTTCGAATTTCTCGCTTTATATTTTGTCAATATCAATTGAGCTATTTCACTAAATCGTGCATAATAAGTATGCTGTGTGTCTTAATTAACAAAGTGGATGAGAAACAGAAGAGGTGACTAACATGAAAAAAACAGTAGTCGTAATGCAAGGTGACCAGACCGGACAAGAACTTCTTGATGAGGCGCTTCGCGTTTTACAACCAGATGTAATCGGATTTGATATTGATTTCAAAACGTATGATCTCAGTCTCGAAAATCGTGTGAAAACAAATAATGAAATCGTACATGAAGCTGCTCGTGCAATGAAAGAATGCGGCTTTGGTTTAAAAGCAGCTACGATCACACCGGAAGAAAAAGGCTCAGTAGGTAGCCCGAACGCAATCCTGCGCCGTGAAATCGACGGGAAAGTTATCGTTCGGACAGGCCGTCGTATCCCTGGCATCCGCCCAGTAGCTGGCGCATACGCTCCAATCTCTGTTGTACGTATGGCAGTAGGCGATGCATACGGTGCAAAAGAATGGCGTGAAGGCGAAGGCATTGACGAGGTTGCTTTCCGTACAGAAAAAATCGACCGTAAAACTTGCCGTGCGGTAGCTGAATTCGCATTCCGTCATGCGCAAAAAACAAATGCTAAAGTATTCGGTGGCCCGAAATACACAGTTAGCCCAGTATACGAAGGCATGCTGAAAGAAGAAATGGATGCAGTAAGCAAACGCTACCCGACTGTTCGTTATGAGCCACAACTCATCGATGCAACATATGCGCTGCTTCTCTCTTCTGCAGGAGATGCAATGGTAATCCCGGCACTGAACCGTGACGGCGACTGCTTAAGTGATCTGGTTCTGCAAATGTTCGGTTCAATTGCAGGTGCTGAGTCTGTGCTAATGGGCTTCGATGATGAGTTCAATACACAGGCTGTTATGGTGGAAGCTCCACACGGTACAGCTCCGACTCTGTTCGGCAAAAACGTTGCAAACCCGATGGCTATGATTCTTGCTTGCGCATCCCTGCTCACATACTTCCAGGAAACACAGGCAAACACAGTATCTCGTGCGATCTACGAAGCAACAATCGAAGCTGTAAGCGAAGGTACACGTACATCCGACCTTGGCGGAAGCGCAACAACAAGCGGCTTCACTGATGAAGTGATCAAAAAAGTTCGTACTAAACTTGACGTTTGGGCAACAATGCAAAACTTCTAATAGTACCCAATAAACATCCAGATATACAACAGGCTGACCCATCCGCCGTAAGACGGATGGGTCTTCTCATACCCGCATTTGTATGCATGGAGGAGAAATCATGAGGAACAAAAGAAAAATGGGATGCTTGTTGCTTCTGCTTTTAATGATGTTCGGAACGATCCTATTTCTTATTACGCGAACAGATGCTTATCGTCTGTCTTACAATGTAACCGGAAACCTGCTGCCCGATTATCACTTTACGCTAAGCGGCTGGGTGGAGCATGTCAAACCCGTCATTACATATAAAACATATCAAAATGCGGTTTATACGTATCGTGATTATCGCCAAAACTCCCGTTTTTTTCGTCTGACAACGATTAAGCTTGCCAATGGGGATTTGTTGTATTTTGCCCGGAATTATCAGGCAGATGATGCTAGTACAGTCACACTATCGGTGTCCGCTCACGAATCCACCATTGAAAGCATACATACATTTGTTCCGGGCAGGCCTGCGTCCTGGCTTGTCGAGCACAGTCTCTCTCCTTCTATTCAAAACACGGTGTATGTAGACGGCCCCCGTCTTTCCTATCGAATCGGCCGCACAGAAGTGTACCGTCCGCTGACACATACCGTGATTGAAGAACAACCTGGAAGAGAAATTGCGACTGAAACAAAGTCAAGCGCTAACCAGACCTATCATATCCCGCTACCAGCAGATAACCAAACATTCGCCACAACATGGGGAGCTTTCTCCAGTGGACGGCTGCTCAACTGGGAAGATGAAGACGCCCGAGATACATCTCTTGAAATTGAGTTTGCCAACCAGCAAAAACTACATATGGATGGTTCCTATTCCATCATCCCAAGCAATTATGAGCCTGCCAGTCCCACAAGCTACTATCGCAATCCGGCGAATGGTGAAGGTCTGCGGGCTGTCAATTATGCCGATAACCGCGGAAATGGTACGCTATTTATGGACATAGCTACTCATCTTGCCTACTGTGCTGCTTCCCAGAATGCGGACGGCTTCTGGCCCACTTATCCACGTTCTCAGTGGCTTTATCATGAGTATGGCATTGATTATATCTATATGGACAATCGGCGCAACGCTGACAACGCAACCTTCCTGTTACGTTATCAGCAGCTGTATCCTGACCCTGTAATCGCACAATCGCTACACCGCTTCGATGCCTACATCATCCCGTACGTTGATCGATATAAGCGGCAGATCGCAGGACGAACCGTCAGCTTTATTCCAGACTATATTGGCTCTACGATGAGCAAAACTTCTCATACGTCCCTCAACCATCTCGCAGCCAATATGAATTATTTGTTTGAAGCCTATCTGTCTGATGGAGACAACAGCAAAAAAGAAGCCGCTTTCACTCTTTTAGCGGCACTTGATGCAACCAAAGCACGCTGGATTCGTCCAGATTCGAACTTTTACTATGCATTAACCCCGACTCTAACTTCTTACTTTCCAGGAGAAGATTACTATAAGCTGACACGGGATGACCTTCTGGAATCACAGGCGCTATTTACACGGATTACCGGAAATCCAAGCAATACGCTGACATATCTTATTACACAAAAAGAAAAATGGATGAAAGCCCACCCTGCAGAAAAGTAGGATGAAAATAAAACAACAAAAAAACCGCCTGATTTCGGGCGGTTTTCCATTTATAATTCACGAAGTGCCTGCTCAATCTCTCCAAGCCATACCGAATCATGTAACGAACTCACGAGCAAATACATATCCAGCCAATCATCTACTTGAAAATCAGCTGTACAATAACAAGCACGGAGCATCATCCGTGTAAACGGAGAATAATCCGCAAACGATATTGTCCCCTGCTCTCTAGGGACTTGAAGCAAGACCTGCTTTAGCTCTTCTTTCACCTGCTCCACAAGCTCATGATGCTCACAGCACGAACATCGATAAACCGGAACATGCTCAATCTCGGTATGGTTCATGTACACAATTTTACGCAAATGCACATGCATTAAATGGCCACAGTGGCCACATGCTTTTTCCATCCTCACTTCCCACCTCCCACCGAACGCTGTGTCAGTTTTGCACTATCATCCTATTCGGGGAAAAGTGAGTTTAAACCTGTTAATATCGGGCGTTTACTTTCTGGCATACCGGACAGATGGCCACTCGCATCGCACTTCCATCCTCGTCTTCCACCGTATAACCAACTAGTCGTTTATCTGAGTCGCAATACATACACTCTGAAGAGAATTCCATATCAAAATTCGCCTTCCAGGCAAACGGCTTAAAAATCTGGCCTGTCGAGATAACAAGCGGCATATCATTCATACTAAAGCCCTCCTGATCCATTTCTTTCTCCTTTTCCTAGCATGGACCAAAAAAAAGGGCTTTATACGAATTCTGTAAATTATCTTTCATTTCACAATGTCCCATCTGGCACATACACTGGTAGAGGGCCATCGTACACAACCCCACGTGTTTATTCCTATTTCAGGAAGGAGGAAGCAGATTGAAACGAAAAGTAACCCCGATTACGCGCATAGAGCGCCAGCCTTCCTATCTCCACCCTGCTAACTATTTCGTTCCGATTGTCGAAAGGGTAACACCTGCTATCATCTCGATTACGACTGAGGATTATGCCGTAAATCGGAAAATGTCAGAGATTCTGCACCAATTTCTCTTCCCAAACTTGTCGACTCCAGGCAAAGAAGTACGCCGCAGCTTCGGAACCGGGTTCATTATTCATCAAAAAGGGTATATTCTCACAAGCGAACATGTCATTCACAATGCCCGCACGATTCAAGTCAAACTGGCAACCGGCGACTCGCGGCTTGCCGAAGTCGTCTGGAAAGACCAAGAGCGCGATCTTGCTCTCATTCGAATTATGGCGCGCGGCGCTCTTCCTGTACTTCCGCTTGGCTCATCTAAAGAAATTCAGGTCGGGGAAGTGGTTATCTCGATCGGTAATCCACTCGGACTAGAGAATACCGTGACAACAGGGATCGTCAGCGCCAAAAATCGTCCTGTCCAGATTGCCGGTCGCAAGTATGAAGACATTATTCAGACAGACGCCGCCATTAATCCTGGTAACAGCGGCGGTCCGCTGATTAATATGAACGGAGAAGCCATCGGCATGAACGCCTTTATCATCAAGGACAACCATGGGCTTGGGTTCGCCATCGGCATCGACAGCATCAAACCGTTCATCCGCAAATATTTGTAAATTTACTCGTACGATGTGCTGACGAATTCCACATCTGGATTTTTCTCTTTGGCCCAACGCTCAGCAAATTCGTTCTCTAACAGTACAACAAGCCGTCCATCTCGATCTTTTACCGTCAGACTTCCGCCATACTGGATCAAATTCAGCTCATGCTCTTTCTTGTCACCTTTCACCCAGCGAGCAAGCGAATAGCCGAGCGGCTGAATTTCGACTTCGACCCCGTACTCAGCACGCATCCGGTATTCAAACACTTCAAGTTGCAGCTGTCCGACAACGCCAAGAATCATATTCTCGGCACCCGGCGCAGCTGTTATGAAATACTGGACAGCCCCCTCCTCGCTCAATTGCTGCATGCCTTTATGGAACTGCTTGTATTTCATCGCATCTTTGGCACGCACCCGGGCAAAAATCTCCGGCGAGAAGTGAGGCACACCTGCAAAGCTATACGCCTGATTTCCTTCCACAAGCGTATCCCCGATGCCAAATATACCTGGATCGAACAAACCGATAATATCGCCCGCATACGCATCCTCGACAAGGTTACGATCTTGTGCTAAAAACTGCTGCGGCTGAGACAGCTTAATTTTCTTACCCGTGCGCACATGCTGTACAGACATACCGCGCGTGAATGTACCGGATACAATGCGCAGGAACGCAATCCGGTCACGGTGTGCTGGATTCATATTAGCCTGGATTTTGAAAACAAAGCCGGAGAACTTCGATGATTCCGGTACGACTTCGCCTTTATCACTCATGCGTGGCGCTGGACCCGGTGCTAAACGCAAGAAGTACTCAAGGAAGGACTGCACCCCGAAATTCGTCAGTGCACTTCCAAAAAATACAGGGGTAAGCTTACCGCTGTTGATTTTCTCCTGATCAAATGGGTCCCCTGCAATATCAAGCAGCTCCACATCTTCTTCTAGCTTCTCATACAGCGTATCCCCGATGCGGGCACGTACCGCGGCTTCGTCCGCCTCTTCACTAAATACAGGCATGAAACTGCGGCTATGCTCAGCTTCTCCTTTGCGGAACACTTCTACCTGCTGCTTCTCCCGATCATATACGCCCTGGAAGTCGATCCCGGAGCCAATTGGCCAGTTCATCGGGCAAGAACGAATGCCAAGTACTTCTTCCAGCTCTTCAAGCAAAACGAGCGGATCTTGAGCATCACGATCCATTTTGTTGATAAATGTAAAAATCGGAATGCCGCGCATCCGGCATACTTCAAATAGTTTGATCGTTTGCGGCTCAATCCCTTTCGCGGCGTCAATAAGCATGACCGCACTATCCGCTGCTGTAAGCGTACGGTACGTATCCTCACTGAAATCCTGGTGACCTGGCGTATCAAGGATATTGATCGCATAGTCGTTATAAGAGAACTGCATCACACTGGATGTAACGGAGATACCCCGCTGTTTTTCGATTTCCATCCAGTCAGATGTGGCTGCTTTCGATTTACGGCTTTTAACCATCCCGGCAGTATGAATGGCTCCTCCAAAATACAGAAGTTTCTCGGTCAATGTTGTTTTCCCGGCATCCGGGTGCGAGATAATCGCAAATGTTTTACGTGGTTCATGGGTAGACATATATAATAATCCTCCAGTTAACTCGTTCCTTGTGTCTGACACACTATTCTTTACTATACCATGTCATGTGTGGGAACGAGAAGCGTTTCCCCTCATTCTCCTTTCTTCTCCATAAGAAAAAGAGCGAGTACATAGCTCGCTCTTCTCCTGTTCATATTTACCGGAACGGCGTCGTGATCGAACGACCGATGTCCTGAATGAGCTTGGCAACATCACTTCCGGCTGTTCGCATCTTGCTGCCGACACTTCCGTTTATATTTTCACTTACCATACGAATACGATTCGACAGTGTTCGATCTGCTGTCACATGAATCCGGTAACCTGGCTCGGTTCGGCGCAGCGCTTCATGGACGCTTCGCTCCAGCATCTTCGTATTGTATGCTTTTGCCCCTTCTACGCCTACTAGTACGTCTTCACCATGGACAACGGCTGTCGCCCGGGTCACCCCATTCACGTTAGCCGCCTGCTGCGCAATCCGTTTCGCAATTCGCTGCTCGTCTTCCCGGACTTTATTCGAATGCGCTGCATTATTTTGCACGCCATATGAACGAGCCCCATTCATGTGATACTCATTACTACGATAGCTCTGTGTTTTTGGCGTATTTTCGTCTTTCTTGCTGCAGCCGACTGCCCCGCCTGCCACTGCTAAAATGAGCAGTGCGGCCAGTACTGCTGTTCGTTTGTTCATTCTGCCATACCGATTAGCCTTGGCCCGGAGACTGCTCAGAGATATTAGCAAGCGCTTCGCCCGCTTCATTCTCATAAATATTCTCGACAGCCAAGTCGCCAAGTGCAACAATCCCTGCCACCTGATTGTTGTCGACAACCGGCAGGCGGCGAATCTGGTGGCGTGCCATCATATCGGCTGCTTCATGGACCGTCGTATTCGCAGAGGCGGTCAAAATGTTTTTGGTCATGATGCTGTTAACTCTTGTATTGTGGTCCATATGTCCAGCTACCGCACGCACGGTAATATCGCGGTCGGTAATCATGCCAACACACTGACCATTCTCCACAACTGGTACGGCACCTACATTGTAATCCTCCATAATTTTTGCGGCTTCTGCGATCGATTGATGTGGCTGAACAGTCGCAACATTTTGGGTCATAATATCTCGCAAACGTTGTGTCATGTAAGTCGCCTCCTGATACGCTTGATATGTGATTCTAAAGAATCCGTTTATATCTTGTGATAAAGTCACCAAGCGTATTCTGCACCACAACCCCAAATATAACCAAACAAAAAAAATTACCACCTGTAAACTACAAGCGATAATTTTTTCATGATTATGTATTATCCTTTTACATCAAGGAACAAGCTTCATACTTTCCTTGTTTATATTCTTTTATCCAACGATAAATAATCCGACTATTCAATCGATTTTCTCTGGCTACCTTATTTAAATCCTGCAGCTCTAAAGCTCGTTGAATCACCTGGTACTTAAACGATTGTGAATATGCTCTTCTCATCTTTTTCTCCTTTCGGTAACCCGACCATCATAGTTTTGTAAACGTTAGATTCGTGGTTTTGCGTCCTCACTTTTCAATGAGTTTGCCATTATCGAGGTATTGTAAGATTCCAATAACAAATATAACAAACTTAAATGTTTTTACCAACCTTTTTTACGATTTTTTTTAACCGAGTAATACGGATTACATCAATAAGCAGCATTACATACTGTTTTTACTATATACTGATAAATATAGGTAATGTGCATGACTTCTACACCGACATATGTATACATAGAGGATTTTTTGTAGAAATGGGGAGTGCTGTGAAATATTTGAGATGGATTTTACTTTGTGTAACTATACTGGGTGCCTTTCCACAGGTAGCCATAGGGCAAACACAAACAAAAGAATCTGCCCTGCATCATAAAAAAATTGTACTCATTCCGCTTGACAGCCGTCCGGTGAATACAAGCTATGTCGGTCTGCTCGGTCGCATCGCCCAGGCAAATGTGGTCTGGCCCACGACCGGCCTCGACCAGTGGGAGAAGCCAGCCGATTACAGTAAGCTAAAGCAGTTCCTCCAAGAACAAATAAAGTCGGCAGATGCTGTGTTTATCGCGATTCCCGGCTGGGTGAACGGCGGGCTTCTGCATGGACGATATACAGCAACGTACGCCGAACAAACACAACGGCTGGCCGAGCTTAAAAATATTCTGCTACCATACCGCAACAAATCAATCTATTTGATCGGGGTTATTCCACGGGAAAAACCAGCAGCAGGGTCTCCCGCGGATGCCTATACATTTGAGCTAACCCAATTTGGTCGCCGATACGCACAATATGTACAATCAGAAAAACCGGAGAACAGGCGCTATCATATGTATTTTCTGCGTAAACTACAACAAGAGACCCCACCAGAATATTTGCTTGGCTATACGCGGCTGTTTCAAGAAAACTTGCAAGGACTGTATACAATCGCAGGCTGGGCACGGGACGGCATTGTAGACGGGGTTCTGATCGGCACCGATGATACGAGCACACTCAGTTTGCCAAAAGTAAATGAGCTGTGTATTCGAAAATACTGTCAGCAAGAAAAGCTTTCTAATGTATATATTATGAATGGAGCAGATGAATTAACCTCGCTTCTGCTCGCCCGCTATAAAAATGAACTGGACGGCACACCATCGCACTATACACTTACGTATTCGCACCACGCCGCCAGAGATAAGGCGCTCACATACGATGGTGTACCATTAGCAGAAATGATCGCATCAAAAATCGCTTTTCTTCAACCGAGTCATCCGCGCTCCCCCGAACAGCGTCTCAGTATATACATTCATTCCGGTGAAGAAGAACTCGATACTGTAGCGGACTGGTCACGCCAACATGCAGGCACCATTCGGGGGCTAGCTGACGTATCCTATCTGTGGTTCCCGGATACCGACTTTATGGAAGCGTACATAAGGCAGAAGCTATCTGGACAGTTTGAAAGCTACGCATCGTGGAATACAGGTGGGAATACAATCGGACTTCTGCTGGCTCATATGGAGATGATTCGGGGAGAACCTGTCTGGAATACCGCGCATGAAGAATGGATGGCCCTGCGCTATGCAGAAGATTATTACTACAATGCAGTGAAGCGCCCACAGTATGTGCACCGTTATGATCAGGCTCGCAAGCTTGACCCCAAGGAAGAGGCAATCGTTACCGCACCTATGCCGACCGAAGCGAATCGTCTCCTTTCCTCCCTCTCTTATGTAACCCGCACACAAGCAGGGATGCAGCAGGCTCCGATCCGTTTCCGTGTCGAGAAAGCAACTCTGCCCTGGAACCGTATTTTTGAGATTTCTTACACGCTAAAACGAAAATAACAAAAAATAAGGAGAGGCGGGCTAAAAGCTCGCTTCTCCTTATTTTTGTACTTTTTTGTGCGCCAGTAAAGCCGCAATCTCTTTAATTGTCATATCACTATTTACTTCATACGTGCCGGATCGCACGGAACCCATCCAGCTCATGTCATTTAAATATTTCACCAAATACTTCTTATTCTCAATGATTTTATTTTCCTCAAGCTTAGCCGCTGCATCTTCCGGACTCATGCCTTTCCCGATGACGAGCGTCATGTTATAAGTTGGCTTCGCCATTGATGTAGATGTGCCGGATTGTGGTTCTGGCATATCAATTTTCTTGATCGCTGTTGGAGACGCTGCTGCGTCACTCGTACTGTCTGCTTTTGCCTCTGGTGCATTCGATGCCGTGCCGTAATAAGTAAGCGACAGTACGCCTGTAGCAACAATCACACCCGCTGCAAATCCCCGGATTGTATTTTTAGAAATGGCGATCTTACGCACCTTCTTTTTGCTCCTTCAGATCTTCTTTCGCACGGCGTGTTTCGGTTGCTTTACGGCTTGTCTGTGGCTTCATCGTTTTTTGTGCCTTTTGTACCTGGTGAATCTCCTGCAGGATTTGAATCGATAAGTTTTCCATTTTCACTTCTAGTTGAGTTACCTGGTCCTTCTCTTTATAGAATGAATAGACGAGAAGGCCAATGCTTCCTAGAAGCAGGGCAATAATTGCATATTCCATGTCCTGATTCCTCCTTATATATGTACACAACCACTTCACGTTCGTTTCTTCTGCCTTTTCATTTATACCATACTGATGTAAAAATTCAAGCAAGTAAATCGACAGCAATCTAGCATATACAGCAAGAAAACATATGAAAATTGTCGAAAATCAGCGAATAGCCTACTTCACAAAAAAAGTACTAAGACATGCAAGTTTGCTGTACATATAGGAAAGATTGAACAAACGAGAGGAGATGGATGACGTGCATACGTTTCGTAAGACGTATACCGTATATAACAGTCCGTTTAACCCTTGTCCCCCGATGACAATCCGAACATACGAAACACCACCTCAACTGTACATGACATTCCAGCCACCGGGACTCCCCCAGTTCTCTCCGGCTCAAGCTTTTCACCACGGTACATTATGGCCGGCTCTTTTTGCGCCATATGAGAGCCCGCATAAGTCTGGTAAACGGGAGGAGGCTGACTAAATAATGCAAGAAAACGAAAAAAAATACTATGAGCTGCTTCATGAGCTTCAAGAAACGGATTTTATTATCGTAGAATTAAACCTCTACCTCGACACACATCCAAACGATCAGGCAGCCATTGCTCAGTACAATGAATACGTGCAAAAAAGCATGCATCTGAAAAAGCAATTTGAATGTCTGTTCGGGCCTCTTACAAGCTTCGGATATAGCCTGTCACCTACTCCATTTATGTGGAAAGACCAACCGTGGCCATGGCAAGTATGACTACTTATTCGAAGGAGGGGATCCATTGTGTGGATATATGAAAAAAAACTACAACACCCGGTTCGTGTCAGCAAATGTGACCCACGTATGGCCAAGTTTTTGGTTGAACAATACGGTGGTGCAGACGGTGAACTAGCTGCCGCACTCCGCTACCTCAACCAGCGCTACACGGTCCCACCTAAAATCATCGGGCTTCTCAATGACATCGGCACCGAAGAACTCGCCCACCTCGAAATGATTGCGACTATGGTATATAAGCTAACCAAGGATGCCACCCCCGATCAGATGAAAGAGGCCGGTCTAGGCGAGCATTATGCCAATCATGACAAAGCACTGTTTTATACGAATGCATCAGGTGTACCTTTTACCGTCTCCTATATCGCGGCCAAAGGCGATCCAATCGCGGACCTGTACGAAGATATTGCAGCTGAGGAAAAAGCGCGTGCGACTTATCAGTGGCTCATTGACCTGACAGATGATGTAGATTTAAAGGACTCTCTTACGTTCCTGCGTGAACGGGAGATTATTCACTCGATGCGCTTCCGGGAAGCGGTCGAGATTCTCAAGGAAGAACGAGCACAAAAGAAAGTTTTCTAGACGAAAAAGCGGACAGATGATTCCTGTCCGCTTTCTTCATGTTATGAAGTAAACCATTCTATTTTTGTTTCCAGGTTCATACGAATACCGGTTCGCTCCATCTGCGGACGTCCGATATACAGAAGCGCCACCATCTCATCGTGGGTTCCAAGCCCGAATTCTTCTTTCATTCGTACATCATAACATGGTGCACCCGTACGCCAGATTGCGCCATATCCAAGCGCATGCGCAGCCAACAGCATATTTTGTACGCATGCAGATGTAGCGGCTACCTCTTCCCTTATCATCACACGTTCCCCTTCTGTTGGTACGCAAGCAACCGCAATGACTAGCGGCGCACGGTAGGCTTTCTGAATGCCTTTCTCCCGCAGTTTAGCCGCTTCTTCTCCTTCTGCTCCCTTGTCCTCAATCGAGATACGGGCGTATGCTTCGCCAAGACGGTTCCGTCCTTCTCCCGTCATGACGAAAAATTTCCACGGCTGTGTATTATGATGACTCGGTGCCCAATGCCCCGCATCCAGAATCTGCATAATATGTTCACGCGGCACCGGTTCATCCGTGACCTTTCCAATCGTACGGCGTGTTTTAATGAGTTCTAACAGATTATCCATTTCATTTCCTCCTTGTCTTATAGACCTGTCTTGTTATTATACGGTATCGAAAACGTTTCGCATCTGATAAGATACATAACGAAGAGGTGAACACTCGTGAGAAAGATCCACTATCCAAACGGGAAACAGAAACTGACTGATTCGATGGTCTCTTCTGCACCGGAACGCATGAAAGCAAGTGAATTCCTCGCTATGATGCAGACAAAGCAGCAAGGGGCTGCCAATCGAGGAATGACACTTGAGGAAGAGGTAAATGAAAGCAACCAATATTATGTGGCACACGAAATGGCCGCTGTTCATAAAAAACCGACACCGCTCCAAATTGTAAAAGTCGATTATCCATCTCGCTCTGCTGCGGTCATCCGGGAAGCCTATTTCCGCCAGCCATCCACGACAGATTACAACGGTGTATACCGGGGGCGTTATATCGATTTTGAAGCGAAAGAAACGCGCAATCATACGTCGCTTCCGCTAAAAAATTTTCATGAGCATCAAATTAGCCACATGCGCCTCGTACATAAACAGGACGGAATCGCCTTTACAATCATACGCTTCACAACGCAGGATGAGACGTATGTACTGGATGCTTCCCACGTCATCCGTTTCTGGGACGATGCCCATCAGGCAAATGGGCGTAAATCTATTCCGTATGCGTATATCGCTGAACACGGTCACCGCATCCCGGAAAGCTTTCGACCTCGTCTTGATTATTTATCGGTTATTGACCGTTGCTACTTCAACTAAGGAGCCTATGATGTACGATCGCTTATATGTTGAATACGTGTACTATTTTAATGTAGAAAAAGATTATTATGAGTGCCACGAAGTAATGGAAGAGTACTGGATGCAAGAAGGTCGTAACAAACTCCTACAAGCACTATTACAAATTGCTGTCGCACTGCACCACTTTCGCAACAACAATGTCGAGGGTGCGATTCTTCTGTTTGAAGCAGCTTTAGCAAAATCCACTACCCCATGGCATGGCAAGCTAGGCATTGATGATCACAAGCTGTTCGCAGAAGCTGCACAATACGCAGCAAAACTGTACCGCTATAAAGAGAGTCCTTTTCCGTTTTATCCACTTACCCTCTTGATTACGGACCCAGATCTGGCGACAGCAGTAGCTTCCTGTGTTCCCTCTGGTGTAGCTGAGGATGATAAGTTTTAGTGTTACGTTTATGAGCGCAATTACGCGCTCTTTTTTTATGAATATGAAGGTTGACAATATCTTATCACCTACATATAATGAAATCGTAAGTTATTGATAACGATTTTAAATTAATATCAAATAGAAACAAAGAGTGACTACACCATTCATCTTTTTACGATTCATGCAAATAATAGAATGACTACGATACGATCAGGAGGAAATATATGACGGAGTCCAATGTAATTGTATACACAAGCCACGGCTGTCCCTACTGCAAAAAAGTAAAAGAACAACTGAATGCATGGGGCATTTCTTACGAAGAACGCAACGTATCAGAGAATAAGGAGTACTTCGACCAGCTACAACAGAAGAAAATTTTTGGTACGCCTGCTACCTACATCAATGGCAAACTCGTTCTTGGCTTTCAGGAGCCGAAAATGCGCAAGCTACTTGAGCTTCCTGATGATTACGAAGGTCCAGTCCCTAATACTGCAGCAGCTCAAAATGAATCTCCTGCCGCTCCATCAGATGGTCAAGCGGAAGGAATTTTTAAATCCGTTGATAAAAGTATTCTCAATGAAGTGTACGATCTTGTCACCATCGGGGGTGGACCGGCAGGCGCATCGGCAGCCGTATACGCAGCTCGTGGTCGTCTAAAAACTCTCGTGATTGACAAGGCGCCATCAGCCGGTACACTTGCAATTACGCATAAAATTGCTAACTATCCAGGTGTTAAAGAAGAGCTGACGGGTCTTGAACTGCTTCAGCGCATGCAAGAACAGGCACATGATTTTGGCGCGACATTTGTGCGTACGAACGTCCTGTCTGTTGATTTCTCCGATCCAGAAATCAAAAAACTTGAAGTCCCAGAGGGCACAATTAAAGCAAAAAGTATATTTATCGCCGTTGGTGCCAAAGCTCCATCAAGCAAAATTAAAGGCGAAGAAGAATTTACAGGCCGTGGGGTAAGCTACTGCTCAACATGTGACGCTGCTTTCTTCCAGGAGCGTACGGTTATCGTTACAGGTGACAATGAAGAAGCGGTGCATGAGGCAGAAACCCTGTCCAAATTCTGCAAGGAAGTACGCTTCCTCATCCCGACAGGCAATCTAAAAGGTGACGTTGATCTATCCAAACTTGAGTCTAGCGATAACGTCAAAATTTATAAAAAATATCGCGTCAAAGAAATCATTGGCGAAAACAATGTAGAAAAGGCCGTTATTCAGAACGATCAGCAAGAGCTGGAAACGTGGGATGTCGATGGTATCTTCCTATATCTCGCCGGTATGAAACCAGGTACCGACTTTCTGAAGGATGCCGTCAAACGCGATGCGGAAGGCTACATTGAAGTAAATGAATCTCTGCAAACGAGCGTAGACGGCGTATTCGCAGGCGGGGACGCTCGTCGTACCCCGATCAAGCAGGCTGTTCTATCTGCCGCTGATGGGGCGATTGCCGCACTTGGAGCCGATAAGCATGTAAACAAACGCGCTCAGCTCCGTCCACAGTACAGCTAACTCATTTTTCTACTCTCCCTTCGAGCGCTCTCAAACGTTGTATCATGACGATTGAGAGCGCTTTTTTCGTTGTTAAAATTTTCATAATCCATTATGATGAGAGAATAAAAGAAAAAATTCCCTTAAATGGAGGAGAAAGATGCGACATTACAAACAATGGGGACTAGCTTTTTTAGTACTTATCCTTACTTTGCTCTCTGGCTGTTCCGGGGATGCTCTCACCCTGCGCAACGCTTTTGTGAAAGCGGCTTCCCAACCAAACTATGATTTTCAAAGCACAATTCGGATGACAAGCAAGGATGCAGACATTATGCTAAAGCTTGCCCATATGAGGAAGCCAACCGATAAAGAACTTCAGGATGCAGAGGAATTTCTTAAAACGATGCGTGAAGGAATTACACTCAAAGGCTCTCAGTATGACCGTCAACATGCGAGCATGACCATGACGTTAAATCATGACAGCCTTCTTCGTAAGGAGAAATTATGGACAGGCGACCAAAATGCATCGCTTACCGTTCTACTTTCTCCAAAGGCTGCTTATGTTAAAACTCCTCTGGACTCTAAGTACCTGTTTGCCTCTCTTGCACCGCAAACATCTGAAATCAATCCAGAGGCGCTTGCCGAATTTCAAAAGCGTATGAATGAGCTGACCGTTGCTTTTATTCAAGAATATAGTGAAAAGCATAGCTATAACTTACCTCATATTCAGAACAAAGGAAATGTGTCAGTCACACTGCCGAACGGACAGTCTACGACAGCTTCTCATATTTCTGTTACGTTAAATATCGAAGAACTTACAGCTTTATTTTATAGCATCGCAAAAGATGCAGCAGATGATCCAAAAGTACGTACGTTCCTGCTAAACATCGTCCAAGAAATGAATAAAATCGATCCAAGCCTTGCTTCCAAAAATGACATTTCAGAAGACATTTTGGCACAAAATTTCGCCGAGGCACTTAAAGAAATTAAACAAATGGAAAAGCAATACCCACCGAAAAAGGTTGCAGAAATGGCACGTGAACAGGGTCTGCAATCATTTTCTCTCACACTCGACTATTTTGTAGATGCTAACAACCTTCCTGTTCGTTCCATTGGTAAGCTCGATTTTATGTTTAAAGATAAAGATGGAACACTGCCTGGAGCAATCCAATTGAATGTAGAGATTGATGAATACATGTGGAATTTCGGAAAAGTTACACCTATCGTCTATCCTGCAAATACAGAAACAGTAAATTTCGAAGACTTAACAAAAAATCACAAGCTGCTCAGCGCCTTTCATCCACAAGGTTTTCTACATGCGATACTGAAAGACGCCATTAGTGAAACAAAGCATCTGTATGTAACTCCTCTTTCTTCTGTAGATTCTTCTAATCATTACTACTATGAGAATAAACAGCTGTATCTTCCGCTGCGCTATACAGCAGAAACAGTGAATGCAGAAGTAAACTTTGATCCCGTCTCTCAGCTTGTAATGATTAAAAAGGGAGATCATACGTACAAAATAAAAGCAGGAAGCAAGCAAGTTCTTAAAGAAGATGGTACTTCTGCCTCTATGCCTGCTGCGGCCTCTGAAAAGAATGATAGCCTATATGTGCCCGCCTCTTTCTTTGAGACATTTTTAGATGCTCCTTATAGTATTACCGATGATACTGGCAACGATCTTTTACTTACCTTTACACTAAACATGTAATAAAAATAGCCGCTGTTCCTTTATAGGAAACAGCGGCTATTTTTCATCTTCTTTGTTAAACAGAAAAACACCATACTTCCAAAATATATTCCCTGGAAAATGGTGTCTGTTTTTGTAAAGCAAAAATGGGCCCTGCAGGACTCGAACCTGCGACCAATCGGTTATGAGCCGACCGCTCTACCAGCTGAGCTAAGGGCCCTTATTCAGGAATGGCGGAGGGAGCAGGATTCGAACCCGCGTGGGCTTGCACCCTAACGGTTTTCAAGACCGCCCCGTTATGACCACTTCGGTATCCCTCCGCAAGTATAAAAATGGCAGGGGCAGTAGGAATCGAACCCACACTGGAGGTTTTGGAGACCTCTGTTCTACCGTTAAACTATGCCCCTGTAATGAAAGTAGCGGCAGAGGGGATCGAACCCCCGACCTTACGGGTATGAACCGTACGCTCTAGCCAGCTGAGCTACGCCGCCAAATTATCTTATTCAAAAAATATAATGGCGTGCCCGGAGAGACTCGAACTCCCAACCTTCTGATTCGTAGTCAGACACTCTATCCGATTGAGCTACGGGCACATAGTAATACTATGGAGCGGGTGATGGGAATCGAACCCACGTATTCAGCTTGGAAGGCTGATGTTCTACCATTGAACTACACCCGCATATTACCTTATTGAATAAATGGCGGAGCCGACGGGACTCGAACCCGCGACCTCCGGAGTGACAGTCCAGCGTGAACTCCAACTTCACCACGGCTCCGCATTACATAAATCACTATTTTAAAAAATGGTGCCGGCGAAAGGACTTGAACCCTCAACCCCCTGATTACAAGTCAGGTGCTCTACCAGTTGAGCTACACCGGCGACGTACAGGATGTACTAGGTTCTGCGTTAGGCACAGGACGTGCCTGCTCTTAGCAGAACTTCCTTTAGAATAAGGATGGAGGATGACGGGATCGAACCGCCGACCCTCTGCTTGTAAGGCAGATGCTCTCCCAGCTGAGCTAATCCTCCGACGTACAAGGATGTACTAGGTTCTGCGTCGCGACAGGACGTCGCGACTTTAGCAGAACTTCCTTGAAATGACCCGTAGGGGATTCGAACCCCTGAATGCATGCGTGAAAGGCATGTGAGTTAAGCCGCTTCTCCAACGGGCCATGGCTCCGCAGGCCGGACTCGAACCAGCGACCGATCGGTTAACAGCCGATTGCTCTACCGACTGAGCTACTGCGGAATAGTGCCGTATGAAAGTGTATAGCACCTTCAAAACTGAATCGAAACAAAACGCAAGTTTATATTGGTTAAGCCCTCGACCGATTAGTATTCGTCAGCTCCGTACATTGCTGCACTTCCACCTCGAACCTATCTACCTCATCAT